>VHCN01000077.1 GCA_016871675.1 Verrucomicrobiota bacterium | reverse complement strand
CGGCGCACCGCATCGCGGTCGAGTGGGATGAAGGCGGCGTCACCCGCGAAGGTGTGTTCATCCCGCGCCGGGACACGGCGTCGATGCTCCACCGGCTTGCAGGCGGACGGGTGTTCCCGGGCGTTCACCACGCGGCGACGTTCAAGGTCTGGGAATCGGACCGGCGCTTCAAGGTGGAGTTGAACAGCAGCGACGGCGCCGTGTTCGTGCGCGTCGCGGCGCGCATCGCGGAGGCGTTTCCGCGAGGATCGGTTTTCAAGGCGCTCGACGAGGCATCGGAGTTTTTTCGCCGGGGCGCGGTCGGATGGTCGCCCCGCGCCCAGATCGCGGGTCTCCAGGTGTGCGCGCCCTGCGCCTGTGACGGCCTCGAACTCATGTGCGGCTCGTGGCGCGTTGAACCGCTTGCTGTCGAGCGGGTCGAGTCGAGCCTGTTTGAAGACGAGTCGGTGTTCCCGCGCGGGTCGGTCGAATTGGACAACGCCTTGTTGATGCGGGGCGTCGAACACGAGTGGCTCGCGCGCGGCCGGATGGAGGTGGTGGCATGAACCGGATCATTCTTGCTGGCGGCAGTGGGTTTCTCGGGCAGGCGCTCACGCGGCACTTCCTTGCACGGGGCTGGGAAGTCGTGGTGCTCACGCGACGCATCGAACCCGCGCGCGAGGGCCCGGTGCGACAGGTTGCATGGGATGGCGAGACCCGCGGCGATTGGTCCCGCGAGCTGGACGGCGCGGAGGCCGTCATCAATCTCGCCGGCAAGAGCGTGGATTGCCGCTACACCGCGGCGAACCGCCGGCTGCTCGTGGATTCGCGCGTGAAGCCGACCCGCGCCATCGGCGAGGCCATCGCGAATTGCAACCGACCGCCGCGCGTGTGGCTCAACGCGAGTTCGGCCACGATCTACCGTCACACGCTTGGCCCGGCGTGGGACGAGTCGGGCACGGACTTCGCCGCGACGGCGGAGGCGAAGGACGCGTTCTCGCTCGAGATCATCCATGCGTGGGAGGCCGCGTTGAACGCTGCGAAGACGCCGCACACGCGCCGCGTCGCGCTGCGCACAACGCTCGCGCTCGGGCTTGGGCGCAACAGCGTGTTCCCGGTGCTCCGCCGCCTCGCGCGGCTTGGCCTCGGCGGGCGGATGGGCGGCGGTGAACAATTCGTCTCGTGGTTGCACGAGGAGGATTTCTGCCGCGCGGTGGCGTTCATCATCGGGCGCGACGACTTGGGCGGCCCGGTGAATCTCGCGAGTCCGAATCCGGTGCCGAACCACGAGTGGATGCGCGCGTTTCGCGAGGTGGCGGGCGCGCCGTTCGGCCTGCCGGCGACGCGGTGGATGCTCGAAGCCGGCGCGTTCTTTCTTCGCACGGAGACGGAGCTGATCCTCAAGAGCCGGCGCGTGCTGCCTGGGAAGCTGCTCAAGGCCGGTTTTGAATTCCGCTACCCGGAGTTGCTCCCGGCCCTGTATGACCTGAACCAAAGGGCTGACCCATGAAACCGAAACTCTCCGACCTCTGGCGATGGGATGGCGAAGTGGACCGTGGCGCCTACTTGTTCTGGGGGCTGCTGCTGACGGCGATCAAGTTCAACCTCGACCGCATCGTGTTTCGTGTGTGGTTCGACACAGACATTCATGTCCTGAATTACTTCAGCGCGACCGGACCGGCGGCGATCGTCACGCTGCTGGAATCGAGGGCGCAGCAACTCGTGCTGCTCGCGATGGCGCTGCCATTCCTGTGGACGGGCGTGGTGCTTTCATTGAGGCGGCTCCGCTCGCTGAAGTGGCCGTTGTGGATGGTGGTGATGTTTGTGGTGCCGCTGTTGAAGTGGTTTTTCTTCGTGGCGCTGTCGATCCTGCCCCGCGCCGTCGAGCCGCCGCCGCTTCCGGGGCATCGCGCCCCGCGGTGGTTTGAGCGGCTGGTGCCGCGCAGCATGCTGGGGAGCGCCGTGATGGGCGTGGCGGTGTCCACGGCGCTTGCGATCGGGGCGACGGCGCTCGGCGCGGGCGCGCTCCGCCAGTATGGTTGGGGTCTTTTCGTCGGCGTGCCGTTCGTGATGGGGCTGGCCTCGGTGCTGGTCCATGGGATGCGGGAGCGTCGAAATCTCGCGGAGTGCATGCTCGTGGCCGTGCTTGCAGCGTTCATCGCGTCGGTGGGATTGCTCGCGGTCGCGTTCGAGGGGATCATTTGCCTGGTGATGGCCGCGCCGCTTGCGGCGGTGCTCGTGCTCTTTGGCGCAATGGTCGGCTACGTCATCCAGGCCGGTTCGTGGCGGCGCGAGTCCGGGCGCGTGATGTGCGCTGCGGTGCTGGCAGTCCCCGTTGTTTTGGGTGTCGAGAAGCTCGAGCAGCCGCTCGCCCCGCTGCTCGAAGTCACCAGCGCCGTCGAAGTCAACGCCCCGCCGGAACGCGTGTGGGAGCATGTGGTGACTTTTTCCGAACTGCCGCCGCCCACGGAGTTCCTGTTTCGCGCGGGCGTGGCGTATCCGATGCGCGCGGAGATTCATGGGCGCGGCGTCGGCGCGGTCCGGCACTGCGTGTTTTCGACCGGGCCGTTCGTCGAGCCGATCGAGGTGTGGGACGAGCCGCGGCTGCTCAAGTTCGCCGTCACCCAGAATCCCGCGCCGATGCAGGAGTGGACGCCGTATCGCAACATCCACCCACCGCATCTCGACGGCTTCCTTGCATCGAGCGGCGGGCAGTTCCGGCTCGAACCGCTGCCGGGCGGCCGCACGCGCCTCGAAGGCACCACGTGGTATCGGCATCACATGTGGCCCGTCGGCTACTGGCAGGCGTGGTCGGACTTCATCATCCACCGCATCCACCTGCGGGTGCTGAATCACGTGAAGCGGCTCGCGGAAGAAACGCCGGGGCCGGCGCATTGACACGTTGAATCGCGTGCGTTCGAGGCCGGGCGGCAGGACGAACACGGTTGCGGGAAAGTGCAACCGGCGTCGGCGGCGGCGTGTTCTTCCCGCAGAAAACAAATCTGACCATGGAAACACTTCTGAGCATCCTTGTGGGCATCGGCCTTGCGGCGGCGTGCGGGTTTCGCGTGTTCGTGCCGCCGCTCATCATCAGCATCGCGGCGAAGGCGGGGCACTTGAAGCTCGCCCCCGGCTTCGAGTGGATGAGTTCGGATGTCGCGCTGATCGGATTCGCCGTGGCGACGGCGCTGGAAATCACGGCGTATTACGTGCCGTGGCTGGACAACCTGCTCGACACGCTTTCCACCCCCGCGGCGTGTGTGGCCGGCGCGGTGGTGATGGCGGCGATGGTGGGCGACTTGAGCCCGTTCCTGAAGTGGACGCTCGCGCTCGTCGCCGGTGGCGGCGCGGCCGGGGTTGTGCAGGCGGCGACGGTCACGACGCGCGCCGCGTCCACGGTCACCACGGGCGGGCTCGCGAATCCCATCGTGGCGACCGCCGAAGCCGCCGGCTCCGTGGCGGCCTCGGTGCTGGCAATCGTTGCGCCGGTGCTCGCGGTGCTCGCGGTTGCGGGATTCGGCTGGCTGTTGTGGCGGATGTTCCGTCGGCGCGCGCCGGTGCAGGCGGTGCCGGCGTGAACCGGTGCTTCTCGGCGCTCGACAAGCGTGCGTCGGGCCGGTTTCCTCCGTGCAGCATTTCGCCGCATGGATCACTGGCTCCAGGTTTACAACCCGCTCGGGAACGCCGTCATCTCCACGCTCGTCGCCGCGCTGCCGGTCGTGGTGTTGCTCGGCGCGATCGCGTGGTTTGAAGTTCGCATCCATCTCGCGGCGTTGACCGGGCTCGCGGTGGCATTCGTGGTCGCGCTCGCGGCCTATCACATGCCCTTCAAGGCGGCGACGGCCACGGCGGTTTACGGCGCGGCCTACGGGTTGTTCCCCATCGGGTGGATCATTCTCAACCTGATCTTCCTCTATCAACTCACGGTCGAGCGCGGGTTGTTCGATGTGCTGCGAAGCCACCTGGCCGTCCTTGCGCCGGACCGCCGTGTGCAGGTGATCCTGATCGCGTTCTCGTTCGGCGCGTTCTTCGAGGGCGCGGCGGGCTTCGGCACGCCCGTGGCCGTGACGGCCGCGATCCTGATGCAACTCGGCTTCAAGCCGCTGCAAGCGTGCGGGCTCTCGCTCATCGCGAACACCGCGCCGGTGGCCTACGGCGCGCTCGGCACGCCGATCATCACGCTGGCGAAGGTCAGCGGGCTCGACGAACTGAAGCTCTCGCAAATGGCGGGCCGGCAACTGCCGTTTTTTTCCGTGCTGGTTCCGTTCTGGGTGGTGTGGGCTTACGCGGGCTGGCGCGCGATGCTGGGCGTGTGGCCGGCGGCGCTCACCGCGGGCGTGGCGTTTGCGGTGCCGCAGTTTCTCGTGTCGAACTTTCACGGGCCATCGCTCGTCGACATCGTCGCCTCGATGTGTTCGCTCGCGGCGCTGGCGGTGCTGCTGAGGTTCTGGCGCCCGGCCGACGGTTGGAAGCCGGAAGCCGCCGCCGGTGACGCGGCGAAACCGCAACCTTTGGAGCAGGGTGCCCCCGCGCGCCACGACGCGAAACGGCTCCGGCAGGCGTGGATGCCGTGGATTCTGTTGAGCGTGATCGTGTTTGCGTGGGGCTTGCCGCAAGTGAAGAAGAGCCTGAACGCGGTGTCCGCGCCGACGTTCGAGGTCGCCGGGCTGCACAACGTCGTCCAGCGCACGCCGCCCGTCGTGCCGGTGCCGACGCCCGACAAGCCGACCAAGCCCGAGGAAGCGGTGTTCGTCCTCAACTGGCTCTCCGCCACCGGCACGGGGATTCTCGTCACCGCGCTGCTCGTGGGACTGTTGCTGGGCTTCAAGCCGGCGGAACTCGCGCGGCACTACTGGCTCACGCTTGTGCGCGTGCGCTTCTCGCTCATCACCATCGCGGCGATGCTCTCGCTCGGCTATGTGACGAAGTATTCCGGCACCGACGCGACACTCGGCCTCGCGCTGGCGCAGACGGGTTCGCTGTATCCGTTCTTCGGCACGCTGCTCGGGTGGCTCGGCGTGGCGCTGACAGGGAGCGACACGGCGAGCAACGTCCTCTTCGGGAGCCTGCAGCGGATCACGGCGGAGCAGACGGGCGTGAGCCCGGTGTTGATGTGCGCGGCGAACAGCACCGGCGGCGTGATGGGCAAGATGGTGGACGCGCAGAGCATCGTCGTGGCAAGCACGGCGACAAACTGGTATGGCCACGAAGGCGCGATCCTGCGCTACGTGTTCTTCCACAGCATCGCGCTCGCGGCGCTCGTCGGCCTGCTGGTGTTCCTGCAAGCCCGCGTCGCGCCGTTCACCTCCATGGTCGTGCAGTGACTCGCCGCGAAGCCGCCGGCCGGTCCCCGCCGCCGGCGCCGAGTTTCTTTGAATCCCGGCCAAGCCGAGGTCCGTCTAGCCCACCGCATCGAGCCCTACTGGCTCCCGCCGGATCAGCGCACTGTCACACGCTTGAAACTCCGTTCCACCAACGAGACGCAGGCCGCCGAAGCCGTTCCCGGCGCGGGAAGTTCCGCGCCGCCCCGTCGCGGCCCTGCGCAGGCGTTGCGACTCACCGCGGCGGTTTGCGGATTCGCCCTCATCGGCTACCTCGGCTAGAAGGCCATCTCCAAGCGGCCGGCGACGGGCCAGCGGCTTGAAGGCGAGGTGCGTTCAACCAAGCGGGTGCTGTTCGGCAAGCCCGGCCCGTGGGGCGAGATCCAGTATGTCCGCATCAACATCGAGATGCCGGACCACTTCGTAACTGCGCACCAGATCGTGCAGGACGAGACGCGCTGGTTTTTTCGCGGCCACACCGAGGAAGAGGTGCGGAACCTGTTCCGGCACGCCACGCTAACCCCGTTGCAGTTGCGGTCTGTGCTCGACGGGGCGCGATGGGAGCGGACCACGAATGCCGTGGTGGTGATCCCTTCGCGCGAGCTCGTGCTGGAACTCAGCCCCCAGTCGCGCGCCTACATCTACTCGGTGCTTTCCGGATTCCCCGAGAATTTCACCCAGGCGTTCCCGTATTCGTTTCGCGGCAACGGGCTGTCGGATTGGATGGCGAACTCCGGCCTCTCGGCCGCGAACGAGAAACTGGTCCGCCAGCTCTTCTACCGGCGCGGGTCGTCGATCCTGTTTTCCGACCTGCCGGAGGTCCTGCCGCAACTCAGCTCCGTCGCGGAGCGCATCCGGCTCGTCAAGACGCTCACGCGCCGCTCGACCGTCCTCATGTCGCTGCACGTGAGGCCGGGAGCGGACGTGACCCCGCTGGTGAATTACTGGGGCAAGGCCGGCCGCGCGAAGGACCTCCAGCCGCTCCTGCAGTCGCTGGCTCAATTGCCCGACGGCGGCGACCTGGACATCGCCCATCTGCTGCCGCCCTTCGCCCGCAAGCGGCTCTACACGTATCCGCAGCCGGCCGACACGCGCGGCCCCTCGATGCCCGACTGCCACTACACCTCGCTCAACTTCTTCAACGATCCGGTTTCGGTCAGCTACGGCGGCTTTGACGAGTTCCGCAAGACGGTGGACGCCGACTATCACCGCGTGGAAGGCAAGCCGAGCTACGGCGACATTTTCCTCTTCGTTCGCGGTGGCAAGGATGTGCTTCACTCCGCCGTCTACGTCGCGGACGACACGCTCTTCACGAAGAACGGCGGCAGCTCGCGCGAGCCGTGGGTGTTGATGACGCTCGAGGATCTCAAGTCCATCTACCCGGACGAAAAGCCTGTCGAGGTCGTGGTGCTTCGACGCAAGGGAACTTAGGCGCCGTCTGCGCGCGTCACGGCCCGCCGCGCGCCGGGTTGAGCCACGGAGTGCCGGTGTAATACCAGACGTTCTTCAGCGCCTCGATGTGGCCATCCACGAAGAGCACCGTGCTGCGCGTTTGATGCCGGAGATGCTGGCCGCCCCAGTTCGGATCGCCGGGATTCACCGCGCCCTGCGAGCCCGCCACGTTCGAGCCGGGATCCGGCAGGATCCACGAGCCGGGTTTCTCGATCGACCGGTCGTTCACCGAGAGTTCCGGGTTCGTGCTGTTGGTGGCCTTGGTGCCGCCATCGGACACATGCACCGTGCTCGAGGGCCGGACCACGCCCTCCTCGCGGATGGGCTTGATCTGCCAGGACGGCACGCCAATCCAGTCCGAGCCGCCCAGTTGGTAATTGGCCGCATAATTCACGATGGTGCCGTCCGTCGGATACTGCACCTCGCCCTGGGAAACCACCGGCATGCCGGCCACGTTGACCAACCGTGGCGCCGTGAGCGGGCGCACCGGGCAGAGGAGCACCTGCCGGTTGCCGTAGTAAGGCAGCAGGTGCCCGAACCACGACGTGCGGATCATCTGCGGCGCCGTGTTGCTGAGCGAGAACGTCCACGGGAACCGCGAATCCTGCTCCTCCATGTAAAGCTTGTTCGCGATGCCGATCTGCTTGCAGTTGTTGATGCACTGCGCGGCCTTGCCCTTGGCCTTGGCCTTGGACAGCGCGGGCAGCAACAGCCCCGCGAGGATCGCGATGATCGCGATGACCACCAGCAATTCGATGAGGGTGAAGGCCAGCGTGCGGATGGCTGCCGGGATGGAACGCAGGTTCATGGTCGCGGATGATTTGTCCCAAACCTACCGGGCGCGGCAATTCGGTCAAACGCATTCTCTCCACCCGCGAGCCGCTCCTTGCGTAACTCGTCACGCGAATTCGCCGTCTCAATGTCCATGCGTTTGCACGTTTCAGGTTTCGTCCTCGCCGCGTTGGCGGCGCTTTGCCCTTCCGCGAATTCACTCCCTGCCGCGGAGCCCGCGCCCCGGCCGAACATCGTGCTCATCATGTCCGACGACATGGGCTGGTCGGACCTCGGCTGTTACGGCGGCGAGATTCCCACGCCCAACCTCGACGCGCTCGCGACGGGCGGGCTGCGCTTCACGCAGTTCTACAACACGGCGCGGTGCTGCCCCACGCGCGCGGCGCTGCTCACCGGCCTTTACCCGCACCAGGCCGGCATCGGGCACATGATGGAGGACAAGGGCCGCGACGCGTATCGCGGCGAGCTGAGCCGGAGCTGCGTCACCATCGCCGAGGCGCTCAAGCCCGCGGGCTACTCGGCCTACGCCACCGGCAAGTGGCACGTGACCAAGGCCACCGACCCGAAGTCCGACGCCGACCGGCACAACTGGCCCTTGCAGCGCGGCTTCGACCGCTTCTACGGGACCATTCACGGCGCGGGAAGTTTCTGGGACCCAAGCTCGCTCGTGCGCGACAACCGGCTGATCACCGCCTTCAACGACACGGACTACAAGCCGGCCGGCGCGTATTATTACACCGACGCCATCAGCGACCATGCGGCGCGGTTCATCGCGGACCACAAGCAGCGCGCGGCGGACCGTCCGTTCTTCCTCTACGTCGCCTACACGGCCGCGCACTGGCCGATGCACGCGCGCGACACGGACATCGCAAAACATCGCGGCCGTTACGAGGCCGGCTACGACGCCACCCGCCTCGCCCGTCTCGCGAAGCAAAGGCAGCTCGGCCTGCTCGACCCGCGCTGGACGCCGACGCCGACCGTCGGCGACTGGAGCACGGTGAAGAACCGCGAGTTCGAGACGCGCTGCATGGAAGTCTACGCGGCGATGGTGGCGAGCATGGACGAGGGCATCGGGCGCATCGTCGCCGCGTTGAAGAAGCAGGGGCAGTTCGAGAACACGCTCGTGCTCTACCTGCAGGACAACGGCGGCTGCGCGGAACTCATGGGCCGCGCCGGCGAGTTCAAGCCCCGCGCCGACAAGCCGACGCTCGAGCCGCTTTCGCCGGACTTCCTCCAGCACGGCAGCACGCCCAGGCAGACGCGCGACGGGTTTCCCGTCCGGCAGGGTTACGGCGTGATGCCCGGCCCGGCCGACACTTACATCGGCTACGGCCGCGAATGGGCCAACGTGAGCAACACGCCCTTCCGCGAATACAAACACTGGGTCCACGAGGGCGGCATCAGCACGCCGCTCATCGCCCATTGGCCGCGCGGCATCGCCGCGGCGCAACACGAAAAACTCACGCACACACCCGCGCACCTCATTGACTTGATGGCCACGTGCGTGGACCTCGCGGGCGCGAAGTATCCGGCCGAACGTGACGGCAAACCCATCAAGCCAATGGAAGGCGTGAGCCTCGCCGCTGCATTCCGCGGCGAACCCGTCGCGCGCAAGAACCCCATCTTCTGGGAACACGAGGGCAACCGCGCCGTCCGCGATGGCCGCTGGAAACTCGTCTCCAAATTCCGCGGCGAGTGGGAGCTTTACGACATGGACACGGACCGCACCGAGACGCGGGACGTCGCCGCGGCAAACGGCGCAAAGGCACGGGAACTCGCCGCGGCCTACGACGCGTGGGCCGCGCGCGCCGGCGTCGTTCCGTGGGGCGAGCTGAACCCGCCCGCCGCCGCGAAGAAGGCGAAAGCCGCGAAGCAGGGCCTTGAGTGAGTCGTGCCGCCCCCGTTGTGAGGGCTGCGATTGAAAAGACTTCGTGCCATCAACCCGCACCACTGCTAACCTCCGCGCGTCGTGATTGAGTATTCGCTGCAGCTTGATGACGGGAGGTCGTTCCTGTTCCGGGTGGACTTGGACAGGGCCTTCGACTCGCAGGCGGACGCCCGGGAACATCCCTTCTGGGCGAAGCTCGAGTTCAAGCAGTGCGACAACTGCCCGCTTGCGAAGGAGAATTTCCGCCACTGCCCTGTCGCCCTCGACATCGAGCCCATCATCACCACGTTCCGCAGCATCCTCTCCTACCAGAATGTGGACGTGGAAGTCCGCACCCCGGAGCGCGCCTACGTCAAGCGCACCGACGTGCAGACCGCGCTCCGCTCGGTGATGGGGCTGATGATGGCCACGAGCGCCTGCCCCATCCTTTCGCGGCTCAAGGGCCTTGCGCGGTTCCACCTGCCTTTCGCCTCGGTCGAGGAGACGATTTTCCGCACCACGGGCGCGTATCTCATCCAGCAATTCTACGCGTTTCGCGAAGGCGGCACGCCCGACCTCGAACTCAAGGGCCTCGACGAACTTTACTCCGACCTCCAGCTCGTCAACCGCTGCTTCAAGGGCCGCATCGCCGCCGCGAGCGAGATGGACGCCAACATGAATGCCATCGCCTCGCTCGTCTACCTGGCGATGGGCGTGAGCTTCTCGCTCGCCGACAAGCTCGAGGAGATGCGCCCGCTGTTCAGCATCCCGCCCCCCGCCCGCAAGCCGAAGCTGCCGTCCGGCCTTTGAACATCCGGCGGCCCCGCGATAACCTTCGCCCCGCCGTGCATCTCGCGCATCTTCGACTCCGCGACTTCCGCAACTACGCGCGGCTCGACGCGGACTTCGAGCCCGGCTTCCACCTGTTGCTCGGCGGCAATGCGCAGGGCAAGACAAACATCCTCGAGGCGATCTACCTGCTCGCCACGCTGCGCTCCTTCCGGGGCGTCGGCGGCGCGCAGATGACGCGGCACGGCGTGAAGGGCCACTTCGTCGGCGCGCGCGTCGTCGGGCAGCGCGGGCACGACATCAAGCTCTACTGGTCCGTGGCCGAGCGGAAACTCTCGCTCGACGCGCGCCCCGTGAAGAAGCTCTCCGACTACCTCGGAACGCTTCGCGCCGTGGTGTTCTGCACCGAGGATCTGCTGCTTGTGAAGGGCACCGGCCGCGGGCGCCGGCGTTTCCTCGACCTCCTGCTCGCGCAAACGCACGGGCCGTATCTCCCGCTGCTCCAGCGCTACGCGGCCGCGTTGCGCTCGCGCAACTCCCTGCTCAAGCAGCGCGCGCCCGACGAGGCCGCGCTCGACAGTTTCACCAAGGAACTCATCGCCGCGGGGCAGGAACTCATCCGGCTCCGGCGTGAGCTCATCCCGCGCATCTCGCCGCTCGCGCGCCTCGCGTTCCGGCGCATCGCCGCGGACGCCGCGGAGGAACTGCGCCTCGATTATCATCCGGGGGTAAAGGCTGACTTTCTCGTCGAGCTTGGAAAATCCCGCGAACGCGAGCGCGCGTTCCGCTCCACGCTCGTCGGCCCGCACCGCGACGACTTGCGCCTGCTCATCAACGACCAGCCCGCGGCGCAGTTCGCGAGCGAGGGGCAGAAGCGCACGCTCGCCCTCGCGCTCAAGATGGCGCAGGCCGAGTATCTCACCGGCATCCACGGCACCCCTCCCGTGCTGCTCATCGATGACGTGATGGGCGAGCTCGACGCGAAACGCCGCGCCGGATTGCTGCCGCTGCTCGAGCGCGCCGACCACGCGCGGGGTCAGGTCTTCATGACCTGCACGGCCGAAAGCTGGCCGACCGAACTCGGCGCGCGCCTTCGACGCTGGGAAGTCAGCCAGGGCACGCTGGCGGCTCAGAGGTAACTCAGCCACTTCCCGCGCCGCCGCTGCTTCAAGTCGGCGAACCACTTGCAGCACGGCCACAGCACGAGAAGCGCGGCGACCCACACAAGGTAAACCCCCGGCAGTCCGAAGCCGTTCTCCGGCGGGACCGGTGTCGGCGGCACGCCCGGCATCTGGTTCGTCGTGAGCCAGTCGGACCGTCCAAAACGCACCTGCGCCACGAGGACCGCCGCGCCGTGCAGCAGCGGCAGGTGCAGCAGGTAATAGAACAGCGGCACGCGGCCGAACACGATGAGCGGCGACAGGAGCCGGGGCGTCCCGCGCTCGAGCCACGCGAGCGACATCAACAGCGGGCCGAGCGTCATGAGCAGGAAAAGCAACGACGGCGGATACTTCTCGCAGTGGATCATCGAGAAGAACGTGAAGACGGCGTTCTTCTGTGGCGACCACGCGTGGGTGTCGCCATACCCGTTCGTGAACCGCAGCGCGAAGAACACCACGGTCATCCCCGCGCCGATGCAGAAGAGCCACTTGCGCCGCTCGTCGGCGGGCCTTTGCCACAGCGCGCCGACGGCGAAGCCCAGTGCCATCACGCCCATCCACGGCACAAGCACATACCCCACCGCGATGTGAAAGCCGGGCGCGGGAGTGATCCCGCCCGGACTGTGCAGCACTTTCCACAGCCAGCCCAGCGCGCCCCAGTCCGCGGGCTTCACGTGGTCGAACAGGTTGTGCGTCGCGATCATCCCCACCGCGAACACCGCGATCCACCGCACCGGAAGCCAGACCAGCACACCGAGCACGACCAAGGACCACGCGATGGCCCACAGCACGCTCAACCCGACGAAGTGGTAATCGAAGTTGAATGTCCACCCGAGACATCGGACCCACGTCACTTCGAGCAGCGCGATCCACAATCCGCGCGTGATGAGAAACACCGAGAGCCCCCGGCGATCCATTCCGCGAAGCGTTGAAAGAAACGCGCCGGCGCCCGCGAGGAAGATGAACCCCGGCGCGCACAGATGCGTGACCCACCGCGTGAGAAAGAGCGGCACGTTGGTCTTGTCGAGGTCGAGCGGGTAGAAGGTCGCCTCCGAAAACCACCCGCGCGTGTGGTCCAGCGCCATCAGCGCCATGATGATCCCGCGCAGCAAGTCCACCGATTCGAGCCGCGCCGGCGCGGGTGCGGGCGGGTTGGCGTCGCTCATGGGTCGGCGCAACTGAACTTCAAATCTCCGCGAATGTCAGCGGCGATCTGCGCGGCGCGGTGTCGAACACTCTCCTTGCCCGCTCTGCCCCGGTCCGTCATTCTCCGCGACCATGAAGCCCGTCCTCATCCTCGCCGCGCTCGCGGCCGCTTTCGCCGGCGCGGCGCCCGCCGCGCAGTTCAAATACGGCGAGCACATCCTCACCGTGCCCGACGGCTTCGAGGTGAATCTCGTCGCGGCCGCGCCGCTCGTCACGCGCCCCATCTCGGTCGCCTTCGATGACCGCGGCTTCCTTTACGTCACCGACTCGTCCGGTTCGAGCGACAAGGGCCCGACGCAATACGAGCGGAAGGACCACCGCGTGTTGCGTCTGGAGGACTCCGATGGCGACGGCAAGTCCGACAAACAGACGGTGTTCGCCGACAAGATGATGTTCCCCGAGGGCGCGCTGTTCCACGACGGCTCGCTCTACGTCGCCGCGCCGCCGCAAATCTGGAAGCTCACCGACACCGACGGCGACGGCGTGGCCGACAAGCGCGAGGTGTGGTTCGACGGCAAGACGCTCACCGGCTGCGCGAACGACCTGCACGGGCCGTTCCTCGGGCGCGACGGCTGGATTTACTGGGCCAAGGGCGCGTTCGCCGAACAACACCACACGCTGCCCAACGGCAGGCCCTTCAAGACGCGCGCCTCGCACTTCTTCCGCGCGCGCGCCGACGGCACCGGACTCGAACCCGTGATGACCGGCGGCATGGACAATCCCGTGGACATCACCTTCACCGCCGCGGGCGAGCGCATCTTCAGCACCACGTTTTTCCAGCAGCCCGGCGGCGGCAAACGCGACGGGCTCATCCACGCCATTTACGGCGGCGTCTATGGCAAGGCGCAGGACGCCATCGAGGGCCACAAGCGCACCGGCGACCTCATGCCCGTGCTGCATCATTCAGGTGCATCCGCGCCGTGCGGCCTCACGACCTACGACTCGCGCGTGTTCGGCGACGACTGGCGCGACAACCTGCTCGCCTGCTACTTCAACCTCCGCAAGGTCGTCCGCCACCAGCTCGTGCCCGACGGCGCCACATTCAAGACGAAGGACTCCGACTTCATCACCTCCGACCAGGTGGACTTCCACCCGACCGACGTGCAGGAGGACGCCGACGGCAGCGTGCTCGTGGTGGACACCGGCGGCTGGTATAAGATTTGTTGCCCCACGTCGCAGATCGCCAAGCCCGACGTGCTCGGCGGCATCTACCGCGTCCGCCGCACCGGCGCGGCGACGCACGACGACCCGCGCGGGCTCAAGCTCGCGTGGGACACGATGAAACCCGCCGACCTCGCGAAGCTTCTCGCCGACGAGCGCCTCTTCGTCCGCGAACGCGCCGTGCGCGAGCTTGCGAAGAAGGGGAAGGACGCCGTTCCGCTTCTGCGTGAAGTGTTGGTGAAGGCTCCGCCAGCGGCGCGCCTCAACTCGGTTTGGACCCTCTCCCGCATCGAGGGCAGGCCCGCGCGCGAAGCGGTCCGCTTCGCGTTGAACGACGCCGACGCCACCGTGCGGCACGCCGCCATCCACGTCGCCGCGCTTTGGCGCGACCCCGCGGCGGTGGGCCGGCTCCAATCGTTCCTCGAAGAGAGCGACGACGCGCGCGCGCGCGCCGCGGCCGAGGCGCTCGGCCGCATCGGCGACAAATCCGCCGTGCCCGCGCTGCTCGCCGCGGCCAATCGGGTCCGCGGCTCGAAGCCCGAACTCACCGACGCCGCGCGCGTGCTCGAGCACTCGCTCATCTTCGCCATGATCGAGATCGGCGACCGCGAGGCCGTGTGGGGCGCGGCCACGCGCATCGGTGGGGCGCCGTTCCTGCCGCTGCCCTGCGGTGAAAGCGAGAAGCCGCAACCTGTCCGGTTCTCCCGCGCCGCATTGCTTGCCCTTGACCAGATGGATGGTGCGGGGCTCAAGCCCGAGACCGTCGTCCCGTTGCTCACGTCACGCGATCCGGTGCTCAAGCAAACCGCCTCGTGGATTGTCGGCCGCCATGCCGAATGGGGCGGCGCAGTCGCGAACCTCCTCCGCCAGCGGCTCGCGGCCGGCGCACTTCACGAGCCGGAGCGCGCGGACCTTCAATCGCAGCTCGCCTCGCTCGCGAAGTCGCCCGACATCCAGGAACTCCTCGCCGCCAGCCTGCGCAACGAAATCCTCCCCGCCGAATCGCGCGCGCTCGCGCTCCGCGCGATGGCGGCCTCCGGGCTCAAGGAAACGCCGCCGCGCTGGCACACCGAGCTCGCGCTCTCGCTCGCCGAGCCCGACGCCGAACTTGTCCGCCAGGCCGTCGCCACCGTGCGCGCGATGCCGCAGCCCAAGCAGCCCCACGCCGCGCTCGCCGACGCGCTCGCGCAGGTGGGCCGCGCGGAATCCGCCGCCGCCGCGGTGCGCCTCGACGCGCTCTCCGCCGCGCCCGCGCTCGCGACCGTCGAGGAACCGCTCTTCGACTTCCTCTGCGCGAACCTTGACGGCGCCAAGCCGATGCTCGTCCGCAGCGCCGCCGCGAGCGTGCTCGCGAAGGCGAAGCTCGCGCCCGACCAGCAGCTCTC
>VHCN01000076.1 GCA_016871675.1 Verrucomicrobiota bacterium | reverse complement strand
TGCCGAACGTGACCTTCCAGGAAACGGTCCGCGCCCACATCCGGACGTTCTACAGCTCGCTGATCGAGACGAACGTGGTCATCGAGCAAGGCTTCGCGCTGCCACCGGAAGCGCCGGGCTTGGGGACTCGAATCAAGGCTGAGTTATTCCGAAGTCAGAGCGAATCCTGGCGCATGTCGGGCAGACCTGCAGGCGCCGCAGGAAGCCCGTAGTTTGACACCCCACCGGCGCGTTGATAATTTGAACGCATTGAACGAGATGAACTCCACGACACCGACTGCCAACGATGCCGTTGTCACCCTGACCGACCGGGCTGCGGAGCAGATTCGCGGGATGCAATCGAGCGACCCGGCGAACGCGGGGAAGCACCTGCGCGTTTACATCGAGGCCGGCGGCTGTTCGGGGCTGCAATACGGGATGGTGTTCGACGAGCGGCGCGCGGATGACACGGTGGGCGAATTCCACGGCGTGCTCGTGCTGACGGACCCGTTCAGCGCGGATTACATGCGCGGCGCGGTGGTGGATTTCTCGGATGCGCTGACCGGCGGCGGGTTCAAGATTTCCAATCCCAACGCCAAGCAAAGTTGCGGTTGCGGAAAGTCTTTCGAAGCCTGACCGGGCGACTCGCCAGTCCGGGAGGGCGAATCTCCCCGCTCCCAGAATGCAGCGGTTCACCTGCGCATCGCGCCGCGTCGCGCAGTCGGGCGCGGTCTTCGTGCGCCTGCAATCCCGGCGCGCCACGGCGGAACTCCGCGCCCTCGCGCCAGACCTGTTCCGCCTCCGCCTCACGCGCGGTCGTGACTTCGCCGCTCGTCCCTCGATGGCGATTGAGAAGGTCTCCTGGCCATCGACGGATTCGTGGTTTGACGCCGACTCCTAGGGAGCTCCACGGCACTTGACGCCCCATCGAATCCGGTGACACCGTCGCCGCGAGTGCCAGACCGGTTCGACCCCGGTGACCTGTTCAACAGGATTTTGCCAGCTCCCGCCGCGCAAGACCTTTGGCGGCGCGTGGAGTCGGGCGGCGCATTGTCGTGCGCGGGAGTCTGCGGATCTGCCCAGCCGTTCCTTGCCGCGATGCTACGACGCCAGTTTCCTCGCCGGCCCATCGTTGTCGTCACCAACGGGCTCAGGTCGCAGGAAGTTTTCCAACAGGACATCGAGACGTGGCTCGGCAGCGAAGATCGCGTGCTGTTCTATCCAGCTTGGGAATCCCTCCCGCACGAAGCCCATCTCCCCCACGCCGATGTCATCAGCGAACGGCTCGAAACGCTCGTCGCCCTCTCGTCCCACGCACCGCGCACCACGCACCACGCACCTCTCGTCGTCACCAGCGTCGCCGCGCTGCTCCAGCGGACGTTTCCTCCCGACTCGCTCGCCTCGCGCACTCGCTCGCTGCGCCGCGGCGACAGAGTCGTCCCGCTCGACCTCATTGAGTGGCTTGAGGACCAAGCCTACGAACCCGAGGCGCAAGTCACGGCGAAGGGCGAGCTCGCATTGCGCGGCGGCATCGTGGACGTGTGGCCGCTGACACGCCCGTGGCCGGTGAGGCTCGAGTTCTTCGGCGATGAACTCGAATCGCTCCGGCTCTTCGATCCGCAAACTCAAGTCTCGCGCGACAACGGCGCCGTCACCGAGGTCACACTCCCGCCTGCGGGTGAACTCGGCATTCTCAAACGCGCACCCGCCGAACTGGCAACGCTCCTCAACTACCTCCCCGCCGGCACCGTGATGATCTTGTGCGAGCCCGGCGCGCTTGCCGAGCACGCCACGACTTACGCCGGACAAGTTCCCGACGGCGACCCGTTCTTCGTCGAGTGGACGGAATTCCTTTCGCTCGCCAGCGCACGCGGCATGACCACTGTCTCGCTCTTGGCCGAACGCACCTCGTTCGAACCGTCCTCCTCCCCGTCTTCAGGATCTGTCGTGCTGATCGAGGACGATCCGGATCCCACCATCCACCATCCACCGTCCACCATCCTCGCCCTTGCATCACTCGACCCCTACCGACCCATCTCCGACCGCATGCCCGCGCCCGAAATCGCCGAGGCGCAGCGTCGCGAGTTCTTCGCGCAACTCCACCGCTGGCTGCGGCAGGGCTACGCCGTCCACGTCTTCTGCAACAACGGCGGCGAGCGACAACGCTTCGAGGAAGTCTGGCGTGAACTCGCGCTCGGCCATGGTCCAAAGCCCAAAGTCCACGGTCCACAACCGCCAGATGCCGCCCCAACTTCCGGACCCGGGACTTTGGACCTTGGACTTTGGACCCACCTCGGCTCCCTCTCCCGCGGATTCCTCTGCAACGAAGCCAGGATTGTCGTCGTCACCGACGCGGAAATCTTCGGGCGTTACAAAGTCCAGCGCCCGCGCCGCCTCAAGTCGCCGCACGCCGCCGCAACACGCTCTGCCCTCGACATCGACTTCACCGAACTCAGTCCCGGCGACCTGGTCGTTCATCTTCAGCACGGCATCGGGCGCTACACCGGCCTTCAGACATTGCCCGCGGCGCGCAACCGCGAGCCCGCAACCCGCAACCCGCAATCCGCAATGGCGGACCCTGGCACCGAGTGTCTCGTCATCGAATATGCGTCTGCCGACCCTGAGCAGGACGCGCCCAAGCTTTACGTGCCTGTCACCGAGGCGCACCTCGTCAGCAAATACGTCGGCGCCGGCAAGGCGCGCCCGCCGTTGCACACGCTCGGCGGCACGCGGTGGGCGAAAACCAAACATCAGGCCGAGCGCGCCGTGCGCGACCTCGCGGCAGAATTGCTCGCCATCCAGGCCGCGCGGGAGACACAGCCCGGCCACGCGTTCAAACCAGACAACGCGTGGCAGCGCGAGTTCGAAGGCTCGTTCGTCTTCGAGGAGACACCGGACCAAGCTCGCGCCATCACGGAAGCAAAGTCCGACATGGAGCGTCCCAAGCCGATGGACCGTCTCATTTGCGGCGACGTCGGCTACGGCAAGACCGAGGTCGCCATCCGCGCCGCGTTCAAGGCGGTTATGGACGGCCGCCAGGTCGCCGTGCTCGTGCCCACTACCGTCCTCGCGCAGCAGCACTTCAACACCTTTCGCGAGCGCATGGCCGATTATCCCGTGCGCATCGAACTGCTCTCGCGCTTCCGCACGCGCCGCGAACAGGCGCGCGTCGCGCGTGATCTCGCCGCCGGCTCGGTGGATATCGTCATCGGCACGCACCGCCTCGTGCAGCCTGACATCGCGTTCAAGGAGCTCGGCCTCGTGGTCATTGACGAAGAGCAGCGCTTTGGCGTGATGCACAAGGAGCAGTTCAAGCTGCTCCGCCGCATGGTGGACGTGCTCACCCTCAGCGCCACGCCGATCCCGCGCACGCTTTACCTCGCCCTCACCGGCGCGCGCGACATGAGCACCATCCAGACGCCGCCGCAAGACCGCCTGCCCGTCGAGACGATCGTGTGCGAATACGATGAGCGCATCATCCGCGACGCCATCCGCCGCGAAGTCGGCCGCGGCGGGCAGGTCTTCTTCCTTCACAACCGCCTGGCAACGATCGACGCGATGAAGTTCCGCCTGATGCAGCTCGTGCCTGATGCGCGCATCGTCGTCGGCCACGGGCAGATGAACAGCGACGACTTGGAGGAAGTGATGACAACGTTTGTGAACGGCGAGGCCGACGTGCTGCTCTCGACCACGATCATCGAGAGCGGCCTCGACATTCCGAACGCAAACACCATCCTCATTGACCGCGCCGACCGATTCGGGCTGAGCGACCTCTATCAGCTCCGCGGCCGGGTGGGCCGCTACAAGCATCAGGCCTTCGCCTACCTGCTCATCCCGCGCCACGCCCGGATGCTCAGCGACGCGCGCAAGCGCATCAGCGCCATCAAGCAGTATTCATCGCTCGGCAGCGGCTTCAAGATCGCCATGCGCGACCTCGAGATTCGCGGCGCCGGCAACCTCCTCGGCGCCGAGCAGAGCGGCCACATCACCGCAGTGGGCTTCGAACTCTACTGCCAGCTGCTCAAGCAAAGCGTCGCGACGCTCAAGGGCGCGAAACTCAAAGTGCGCGCGCCCGTGGAGATGCGGCTCGACTTCATCGACACGCGCGAGGCGGAGGAGGCGGAGACCGCGGCGCGCGCGGCGACCCTCCCGTCGTCGTTCGCGCCCGAGCCGCACCATCGCATCGAAATCTACCGAAAGCTTGCGCAGGCCGAAGACAAGCCCGCGCTCGACGCGCTCGCCGGCGAAGTGCGCGACCGCTTCGGCCCGCTGCCCGGCGCGGTGGAACTGCTGTTCCTCGCCACAGAACTCAAGATTCTCGCCGGCGCCCGCGGCGTGACCGTGATCGAGGTTGAAGACGACAAGCTCAAGCTCACGCGCCACGGCGACTATCTACAATTCGGCGGCAGGTTCCCACGCCTCACGGCGAAGGAGCCGAAGGCGCGGCTGAACGAAATCAAGAAACTGCTGCTCGCGCTGTGAGGCCGCGCTACGCTCCGGCGCATGAAATCCCTCACCGAGCACCTGTGGTTCGAGGTTCCTGGGCGGCGCGGCTTCATCAACATCACGCCGACGGTGGAGCGGCTCGTCCAGCGCAGCGGCGTGCAGGAGGGGCTCTGCCTCGTCAACGCGATGCACATCACGGCAAGCGTCTTCATCAACGACGATGAACCGGGCCTGCATCACGACTACGAAGTCTGGCTCGAGAAGCTCGCGCCGCACGCGCCGACGGCGCAGTATCACCACAACCGCACCGGCGAAGATAACGCGGACGCGCACTTGAAGCGGCAGGTGATGGGACGCGAGGTTGTCGTTGCCGTCACGAAGGGCAAGCTCGACCTCGGCCCGTGGGAACAGATCTTCTACGGCGAGTTCGACGGCCGCCGCCGCAAGCGCGTGCTCGTGAAGGTCATGGGCGAATGAGCGACCCGCTGGCTCGCGCCTTGCCGCTCCGCGCGACCGCTGCCACACTCGCCCCACATGCGCGAGATGCTACGCGAGTGGACGGAGAGCCTTGAAACCAAGGTTCTTCAAGTCATGTTCGAGACCCAACCCGGCAAGGGAACGGTCTTCATCCGTCAACTGCTCTTTGCGCTTTCCCATCTCTTTCGCCTCGGCGTGAAGTCGCGCCTTCTGCTTTACGACCTTCGAATCATCCGCGATTCGACGCTCGGTGTGCAGGTCATCGCCGTCGGGAATCTCACCGTCGGCGGCACGGGCAAGACGCCCGTCGTGGAGAAATTCGCGCGCGAGCTTCAGGACGCGGGCCGCAAAGTCGCGATCCTCTCACGCGGCTACCGCTCCAAGCCGCCGCCCTTGGGCCAGCGCCTGCTGAACAAGATGCTTCTCCGCGAAGAAACCACGCCCCCGCGCGTCGTGTCCGATGGTCACTCACTGCTCTTGGATTCTGAAACCGCCGGTGACGAACCCTTCATGCTCGCGAGCAACCTCAAGGACGTCGTCGTGCTTGTGGACAAGGACCGTGTGAAGTCCGGGCGCTACGCCATCGAGAAGTTTGGCTGTGACACGCTGCTGCTCGACGATGGGTTCCAATACTGGAAGCTGCGGGGCAGGCGCCGGGACATCGTGCTGGTGGATTGCCAGCAGCCGTTCGGCAATGAGTTCCTCCTTCCCCGCGGCACCTTGCGCGAACCCCACGCGCATCTCGTCCGGGCTAACACGATTTTTCTCACGAAGAGCGACGGCAACACCGCGTTGTTGCGGGCGCGGATCGCGAAGCACAACCCGTCAGCCGGTGTCATCGAGTGCATTCACCATCCGCTTTACTTTGAGGATGTCTTCACGGGGGACCGCGAGGGGCTCGAGTTTCTCAAGGGCAGGAAAGTCGCGGCCCTCAGCGGCATCGCACAACCGGAGAGTTTCGAGCAAAGTCTTCGCAAGCTCGGCGCGGAACTCGTCTACGAGAAGCGTTTCGCCGACCACCACCGCTATTCGCAGCAGGAAATCTTGAACGTCATCAACCGGGCGAAGAAGCGTCAGGCCGAGATCATCATCACGACGCAAAAGGACGCGGTGCGCTTCCCCAAGCTCGACCGCCGCGACCTGCCCGTGTTCTTCATGCGCGTGGAGATCAAGATCCTGACCGGCGCGAAGGACTTCCAGGATTGCGTGCGGCAGATTTGCTTCAAATAGCGATGGATGCCCTGCTCTACTGGCTGGCGCGCGCGTTGGTTGCGGTGGTCCAGGCGCTGCCGCTCCCGTGGGTCGTGAAGCTCGGCCGCGCGGGCGGCGCGGTTGCGTTCGCCCTCGATGCCCGCCATCGCGAGGTCGCGCTGCGAAACCTCGCGATGTGCCTCGGCGCGGAGAGGGAACCCGAGCAAATCGAGGCGATCGCCCGGGAGAACTTCCGCCGCATCGGCGAAAGCTACGCGTGCGCCATCAAGACCGCCTCGATGTCCACGGAGGAGGCCGGCCGCGTGCTCGACCTGTCGGGTGTCGAGAAACTGAGGCTCACGCATCCGGATGGCACGCCGCGCAACGCCGTGTTCGCCGTCGGTCACTTCGGGAATTTCGAGATGTATGCCCGGACCAACGCCGCGTATCCCGATCACCGGATCATCACGACTTACCGGAGCCTGCGCCAGCCGGGACTCAACCGCCTGCTCCACCAGTTGCGCTCCCGCTCCGGCGCGCGCTTTCTTGAGCGCCGCACCGAAGCCGCGGAACTCAAGGCCGCGATGCACAGCGGCCGCGCCGTGCTCGGCCTGCTGGCCGACCAGCACGCGGGCGATCGCGGTTTGCGGCTTCCCCTGTTCGGACACGATTGCTCGACCAGTTCCGCGCCCGCGATCTTCGCGCTGCGCTACCGGTGCCCGTTATACCCGTCCATCTGCTTTCGCGTCGCGCCCGGTCGATGGCGCGTGGAATACGGCGACGAGATTGCGACACACGACAATGGCCACCCGCGCCCGATTGAAGCCATCACCACGGATGTCAACCGCGCGTTCGAGGCGGCCATCCGGCGCGATCCGGCGAACTGGTTCTGGGTTCACAACCGCTGGAAGCCCGGCAAATGGCGCGAGGCTCGATCCGCACCGCAAACCCGTGGCGACCGCGACGGGCAGTAGTTTCGCACTCCACCAACAACGACGTGTCACCGCCCGGCACAAACCCCGCTGACCATCCGCGCAGGTTGCTCGTACGCGGCGTCAACTGGCTTGGCGACGCCGTGATGACCACACCGGCCCTGCTGCGACTCCGCGAGGCGCTGCCCGACTCGCGCATCACCCTCCTCACGCACGAGAAACTCGCCGACTTGTGGACGCATCACCCGGCTTTGGACGCAACGCTGACGTATGGAGCGAAGGACAGCGTCCTCTCGGTGGCCAAGAAACTGCGCGACGGGGCATTCGACGCCGCACTGCTGTTCCCCAACTCCGTGCGCGCCGCGCTCGAGGTCTCGCTGGCGCGCATCCCGCGACGGATCGGCTACGCGGGCGGCGGCCGAAGTTTCCTGCTGACACAGCCCGTGCCCCGGCGACCCGATGTCCCCATGATGAAGAAACGGACGGCGGCAGAAATCCAGTCGCTCGTCACCGGGGGGCGCGGGGCCAGCGGACTTGCGGCTTCTGGCGGACACATCGAACAGGCCCACCACATTCACCATTATCTCCACCTCGCCGGGACGCTCGGGGCGCGCACCGAACCGCTTGCGCCGAAACTCGAAGTCCTCCCCGGCGAAACATCGTCCGCTGTGGCCCGGTTTTGTTGCGACTCTACTTCCGACCTCGACGCGCCGCTGTTTGCCCTTGTTCCCGGTGCTGAATATGGGCCGGCGAAACGGTGGCCGGTCGACCACTTCGCCGAGGCTGCGGTCGAAATCCACCGCCGGACGAACTGCCGCTGGGTGCTTCTCGGTGGGAAGGCGGACGCCGCAATCTGCGCTCACATCGCGGACAAGGCCTTGCGCGTGGCGGGCACGCCTTCCCGCATGCAGAGCCCGGGAACGGTGTTTACGAATCTCGCGGGCCGCACCTCCTTGCGCGAGTTATGCGCCCTGCTGCGCGCGTGCCGGGTGGTGCTCGCCAACGACACCGGCCCGATGCATCTGGCGGCCGCGGTCGGCACGCCGGTGGTCGCGCTGTTCGGCAGCACGTCGCCGGATCTGACCGCGCCGGGATTGCCCGGCGACCCGCGCCACCAGTTGCTCCGCGCCCGTGCGGCCTGTTCGCCGTGCTTCTTGCGCGAGTGCCCGATTGATTTCAGATGCATGACGGGGATTCCCGTTGCGCGAGTCGTCGAAGCGGTGATGAGCGCGATTCGGTAGAACGAAGTTCAAAGTTGGCGCGTCAAGGGTCAGAATCCAACCGTGCATCGGCGGCCCGCATTCTGGACTCTGCTTGTGGCGATTGCCGTCGTCGCATGGCTTCTGAAGCCTGCCGGGCCGCGAAGTTTCAGAAACCTACCGCCCACGGGTCACGGTGACTGGATTGCGTTCGGCGACAGCCTGACCTCCGGTTACGGCGCGAGCGAGGGAATGGACTTCCCGAGTCAACTCACACGGCGCCTCGGCATCACCATCCGCAACTTCGGTGCGCCGGGCGACACGACCCAAGGGGCATTGTCCCGGCTCGAAGCGGCCGCAAAATCCCAGCCACGCGTGGTGCTGCTCTGCCTCGGCGGCAACGACGGGCTCCAGCAGATGTCCCGCGACCAGATGTTCAGGAACCTCGGGGTGATGATTGACCGCTTTCACTCGGGCGGCGCGTTCGTCGTGCTCATCGGCGTGCGCAGCGCGACCGTGCGGGACAAGAACGACAAGCCCTTCGAGGAACTCGCGCGCGCGAAGAAGGTGTTGCTCGTGCCGAACGTGCTCGACGGCCTGCTCACCGACCCGCGCCTCATGTCGGACACGATTCACCCGAACGACGCGGGCTACGAACGCATCGCGGAGAAGATCAACCGCGCGCTGACTCCAATCCTCGAGCAGTTGCGCTGAACCGCCACACCGCGCGGGTTCAGCTCACTGGCTCTTCAACCGCGCATCGAGCCGTGCCCTCGCGTTGTTGAACTCCCCGCTGTCCGGTGTGAGTCGCAGCGCCTCAGTCAAACACCGGTCCGCCCCGGCGAGGTCGCCCCGGCGCAGCGCGATATGGTGGCGCATGAACCACGCGTAGCCCGGCGCGATTCCTCGGCGGTGCATGGTGGCAAACACTTCCTGCGCCTCGTCGAGCTTGCCGAGGTGAAAGAGCGCGTAACCGTAATACGACCAGTGGCTCTCGTGGGGGTTCGGCAACCGGGTCAGGATGGCGAGCATCTCCGCGGCGCGGTCGAGCCTGCCGGCCGCCATCGCAGCCCGCGCGACCGCGGTCTGCGCGAACACACTCTCGGGCGCGAGCGCCACCGCGCGCTCGGCTTCGGCAAGTGATGCGGCGTCCACCGGCATCGCGCTCGTCGCCGTCCAGTCCACCGGCCAGAGATGCCGGAATTCATGACGGGCAATGACGGCGCGGTTCGCCTCCGTGCGCTCAAGCATCAGCAGCGCGGAATCGGTGAACGACACGAGCGCCCATTGCGGGTCCGTGCGCAAGGCCTTCGCAAGCATCGGTGCCTGCCCGTCGATGATCGGCAGCAGCACTCCGTGGATGTCGTGGGCCGCGAGCTTCTCCTTCCAGCCCGGCGCCGCGTAGAGAATCGGAAGGAACTCGTCCTTCCAGAACGACGTCGGATACGCGTCGCCCCGGCCGTCAACGAACGGCGGGAACTTCGGCCACAGCCACCACAGCATCGAACCGCCGAAGCGCATCTCGTTGAAGAGGCGCTGAGGCGCCACCTCGCGGTCCAGAAAGTGGTAAACACTCATCGGGAAGAACGTGAGGTGAAGGCCGACTCCGGGTTTGCTCCACGAGTCGCGCGAGAAGCAAACGGCCGCCGCGAGCCAGACCGGCGCCATCAATCCCCATTGAACGCGGCGCAGGAGTCCTGTCGCGCCGGGGGCAAGTTGTCCAAGCAGGAAAGCCGCGTGCGGCGTGGCGGCGAGCAGAAAGACAAGCATCGACCGTTGCGTGGCGCATGCGAGATAGCCGAACGCCAGCGACGGCAGCAGCAGGCGAAGCTGAACCCTCCGCCAGTCCGCCATTTGCAGCGCGGCGAGCGAAGCAAGCCAGATGTAAAACGGCTTCATCTTCTCCCACGAGGGCGGCAAATACTCGGTGATGACCGAGCGCCAGAATGGGTCGAGAAACTGATCAATCGGAACCCACAGCGCGCGCCAACCGCTCGGATTGATCAGTTCGGCGGAGGCAACGGACAGCGCGACAGCGACCGCAATCCCGGCGGGCCGGATGAAGAGCGCACGTGGAATGCTCCGTTGTCCGCCGTGCCACCGCTGCAATAGCCACCCGCCCCACTCGGCTCCGCTCCAGCAACAAAGCAGCACAAACCCATAGATGTATCCCGCGTGGGTGTTCGCCCAAAAGGCCATGAAGATCGGCAGCCCGATCCAATGCCACCGCCTGCCCGTGGCTTTCCCCGCATCGATGAAGACCAGCAGCGCGAACAGCAACCCCGTCACCATGTCCGGCCGCTCGAAAAACCGGACTCTCCCGACAAACACCGTGCCCGTGACCACCCAGAACGGCCAAAGCGAACCGAGCCCGGTCTCACGTCGCGCCGCCGCGAGCACCACGAGCATCATGGCCGTCACGATCATCGCCTTCAGCCCGATCAGCCCGCCGAGCCCGCCCTGCATCCATGCAATCGCGTAAGCCGTCGCCGGCCACCACTGCTGCAACGTCCACGGGTGGTCTGGAACGGCGAACGAGAAGGTGTTGCGGTCGGGGATTCGCCCCGTCTCCAGGATGAGCATTCCCGTTCGGATGTGGTAGCCCACATCCGGGTCGACGACGTGGAAGAACGCGCTCTGGAAGGTCAGCGCGCCGAGGCAGATCGCGAGAACCCACGCCCATCGCGCGGGAATCGCGGCGGAATCAGCCTCGGGCGATTGCGGCGGCGGACTCACTTGCATCGGTGGACCGACGCTACCGCTCGCCGGCCGGAATGTGAACCACCGTCAGCGCGCACGAATCCCACACGCGCGCGGCGGGGACGCGCTTGCAGTTCCACGTGATGTAAAGTTTCTCGCCCTTCGGGTCGAGCGCCACGCTGTAGGTGCCGCTCGGCGAGACGCCATACTTCTTCTCGTAGAAGGGATGCAGGAACGCGATGACCTTGCGCGTGCGTGTCTTTGTGTCGAACTGCACCACCGGCGAGCCGTCCACTTCTGCGCCTCCGTGCGCGCCGGGCACGTAGTAGATGAAGCGGCCCGTCGGGTCGCAGTCCAGCGTGGTGATGTATTGCTGCCCGCCAATCGCGGCGGAGCCGAGCGGCTCGATCTTCTCGGTCTTCGTGTTGAAGGCGTAGAGCTGCGCGTCACCGTCCTTGCGCGCGTGAGACACCGTGTAAACGATGCCCTGCGGCGTCTCCTCGCTCGCGGCGCGCAGGCCGATGTCGCCCGGGACGCGCTCGGGCTTGCCGGGCTTCGCCGGGTCGAAGCGCACGAGCGGCGCGTCGTCGAGCTTGTCTTCGAGCCAGTAAACTTTCCCGGTGGACTTCGCGAAGATCATCGCGCGCGCCGGGCCGTCGAAGCCGGAGTAGATCAGCTTGCGCGCCCTCAAGTCGTAGGCAAAGAACGTCACGCTCCTCTCGCCCGCTCCCGTCTCCGGTTCCGTGCCGCCGTAGAAGATCAGGCGGTCCGGGTCGGTGAAGCCTGTCGGGATGCAGTGACCGGGCACGGGGCCTTCGGACACGATCTCGGTCGTCGCAGTCTGCGGGTTCACGCGGATGATCCAGTCGCCCTTGTAGTCCTTGTCGCCAAAGGTCGCGCGCGTGCCGCCGCGGTGTGTGCCGAAGTAAATCCAGCCGTCACTGGCGAGCGTGAGCTGGGTGTGGATCTTCCCCGGCGTGTAACGGCCGGCGGGCAGGCCGAGCAGTTTCTTCACGTCCACGAGCTGCCGGAACGTGCGCGTCACCGGGTCGAACTCCCACAGATACGCCGTGCCGCTCGGCGCGAGGTGGTCGCCGATGCTCGCGTAGTATTTGCCGTTGGCGAACATGCTGTCGCCCCAGTTGGACCACGGATTGCCGCGATACGTCTGGCCGGGGAAATAGGCGAAGTCCACCGTCGGTGGCGTCTTGGCGATGCTCACCTTGTCCAGCAGCGTCGCGGGAGGCTTGAGGAAATCCGGCGAAGTGTCCGTGACGAACCCCGTGCCATCGGGCAGCGTCGGCGGATAAGGCGGCTCGGGTGGAGGCGGAGCTTTCGCCTTCGCGGCGGCCTTGGCCTTCTCCTTTTTCTTCGGGTCGTCCTTGTCCTTCTTCGGCGGGTCAGCGGCGAAGGAAATCGAGTTGAGCGCGAACGCGGCCAGCGCGAGCGAAGCGATGCCAGCGAGTGTGAGGCGTCGGGTTTTCATGGTTGAGGTTTGCGTTCACTCCGCCAAGCGCAGCGACTGGTTCGCCTTCACGCCGGGGAGTTTCTTCAACTTGCCGTCCGGGAGTTTCACTTCCACGTCCACGGTTGCGGCGTCGGCGAGGCCAAAGTGCGCGAGCGCGGGCTGCCCGCTGGCGTAACCGTAACCCGTCGTGATTTCCTGAAAGCCCAGCAGCGACTTCGTGTCGCCGAGCTTGCCGGCGGGAAAGATTTTCACCTGCGCGCCGATTCCCATGCGGTTCATTTTGCTTCCGACGACCGAGACGTTCAGCCACGAGCGCGGTGGCGTCTCGTTCCGGAGCAGGCGGCAGTGGTTGCCCTGATACCAGTTGATGAGGAAGAGGTCGAGCCGGCCGTCGTTGTCGAAGTCACCGCTCGGACCGGCGGGGAAATAGACGTTCGGCGGCGACGCCGGCCCGTTGCGGACAAAGCGCGGCAGGCCGTCGCGCGCGCCGGTGTTGCGGAAGATGAGCGGCGTGACCTTGCCCTCGGCGTCGAGCCACGCGGCGCTGATGTAGAGGTCCGGCCAGCCGTCGTTGTCGAAGTCCTGGATCTCCACGTGCGGGCACTTCACCGGAATCGCGTCGCCGAGGCCGACGTCCGCCGTCACGTCGCGGAATTGCGGCACGCCGTCCTTGAGGCCGTCGTTGATGAAGACTTTGTTGCGCGCGGTCTTGTGATGAATCGTCAGCACGAGGTCGAGCCGTCCGTCGCGGTTCAAGTCACCGAACGCCGCGCCGCACGGCCAGTCCTCTCCGTCCACCGGCTTCCACGCGAACATATCCTTCAATTCAACCGCCTCGCGATACGTGTTGCCCGGAGTGCTGAGAAAGAGCCGGTTGCTGTGCGGCACGAAGAAGTCCGGCCGGCCGTCGCCGTTCAAGTCCGCCACCGCGAGCCCGAGCCCGTGGATGTCCTCGGGCAAGCCGACGTCCTTTGTCACGTCCTTGAACTTGAGCCCGCCGAGATTGCGCATGAGCGCCGAGCGCGGTTTGACGCCGCGCGCGACGAACTTGTCCTCGACCACGAACAGGTCGAGCAACCCGTCGCCGTCGTAGTCGAACACGCCGATGTTGCGCGCGCTGAGGAGCGAGTCGGGACACGCGCCGCTCGGGGCGGAGATGTCCACGAAGGAGCCGTCGTCGTTGCGGAATAACTGCGGGCGGCGCGTCTGCGCGGAGCGTTGCGGCTCGATGGTGTGGCGCGTCGAGGCGCGGGCGTTGTTGGCGACGAAGAGTTCGAGCGTGCCGTTGTTGTCGAGGTCGGCGAAGACCGCGCCGCTCGCGCGGCCGAACACGGAGACGGGCGTGTCGTTGACCACGGCGAACTTGCCGTTGCCAAGATTGCGAAAGAGCCGCGCGGGCACGGGGCCGCTCGCGGGCGCATACTCCGAATTCGGCCGGTCGCAGAAACCGCCGACAAAGATGTCAATGAACCCGTCGCCGTCAAAATCCCCGAACGCGCCGCCGTGTCCCATGATGCCCGCGAGCGGCTCGAAGAGGCCGGCAGCCTTCGTCACGTCGGAGAAGGCGCCGGACGGAAGCGGCTGAGCGTGCAGCGCCGGACCTGCAAGAAACACGGCGCAAGCGAGGGAGAAAGCGAAACCGTTCATGACGATGCGGCGTTGGACGGAACCCCGCGCGCCAGGTTTCACGCCTAGTGAGCCAAAAGTAAGTGTTACCGGAGCTGGGGCGGAACGAGGGGTCGTTGCGCCAAAAGTGGTGTGACCGGAGCCACCCCCCATTGGAGAGCGAAGGAAGCCGGGGCGCGATGGCCGTCCGGCCTCCTCCGTCTCGTTCTTGGGGTGCTGGGTTTCTACTCCATTCATCGGGGCGATTTCAAGTTTCTCTTCGCCGACGGGCTTCGATCACTTTCTTCTGCCGTTCGATGTCGCGGGCCAGTTGGAACGGATTGAGCCGGGCGTGTTCCGTCTTCAGCTTCGCCTTCGTTTCCTCACTCACCTGCGGCGCGCTTAGCACTCGCGCCAGCGGCGTCTGGGCCGCTCCGTAAATCCGCGTGGTGCGTCCCTCCTGGCGATGCTTCTGCTCCAGTTTGTGCGTCGGGAGGAAGTAGTTGAGCAGTTGCCCGAGCGCGCCCTGGCAGAGCGTGTTGATCAAGGGCACGACCGCCGGGTTGTCGTAGCGTTCGTAGCCGAACTGCTGCCGCACATGCGTCCAGTTGCGCTGCTCGACGTGGGCGTTGTCGTTCTTGCGATAGGGGCGCGAGCGCGTGAAGAGCACGGGCCGGGGCCGTTGGCCCGTCCACGCCACGACGTGGTGGTTGATGAACTCGCCGCCGTTGTCACTGTCCACGCCCAGGAGCGGGAAGGGCAGGCTCGCCTCCACGTCGCGCAACTGCGTCAACGTGCTGTGTTGACTGCGGTTTTCGAGGGCGCGCTGCACCGTCCAGTCGGTGCGGATGTCCACCGCGTCGAGCATCCAGGCGTGGCGGTCATCGAGCGTGCCGCCGCACAGCGCGACGGTGTCCAACTCCAGCCAGCCCGGCCCTTCCTCCGTCCACTCGCCGCGGATGGGGATGCTCTGGCGCAACAGACTGCCGGGCCGGGTGCCGCCGCGGCGTTTCAGCGACCCTCGCAGCGGCGCGAGCAGGCGGTCCAACGTGCGCGCGCTGACGTTCAACAACGCCTCGCGCACGCCCGCGTCCAACCGGCGATGATCCTGTTCGTAGGCCGGGAGCCAGTCGGGCAGCAACGCGACGAAGCGTGAACGGCAGGGCTGGAAGGCAGCGAACCAGATCGGTTTGAGGACCGGCAACAGCACGCCCGGTTCATACGCCCGCGGACGGCCCAAGATCAGGGCCGCAGTGGCGGGCGCCCTGGGTTTGCGGCGCAGGGCGCGGATGGCCGACTTGGGATGGTAGCCCAGGAGCTGAACGGCCTGCGCGATGAGTTTGCTTTTGTGTTCCCGACCCGCCGATCCGTAACGCGGGCGGAGGGTGGCGAGGACTTCGGCTTTGGTTTGTTCACTCATAAAGTCGTGCATGGCTCGGGTAACACCGACTTTTGGCGCAACG
>VHCN01000075.1 GCA_016871675.1 Verrucomicrobiota bacterium | reverse complement strand
TGTTTGCCCGTGGTTGATTCTTTGTGAGCAGCTTTGGGTAAACTGGATGGGGTCGTAGCTCAGTTGGTAGAGCGTCTCGTTCGCAATGAGAAGGTCGCAGGTTCGATCCCTGTCGGCTCCACCATCCTCCCTCCACTTCGCCCCGCGCTGAACCCTCCGCGAATCGCCGCGACACGCTTGCCGCCCTGAATTTCCGCCTTGTGCGCAGTGTTCAAAAGACCGACAACGGTGTCGAAATCATGAACGCTTTCCACCGTCGGCAGTTCATCCAAAGCGTGGGTCTCTCCGCGGCGTCACTGCCGTTCATCGTTGGCCTGCCGAGCCTCGGACTGTCGGCGCCCGCGCGCCCGCGCCAGCGGCTCATCGTGATGTTCAGCCCGAACGGGACGATTCCGCCGAATTACTGGCCGGACGAGGAGGGGCGCGACTTTCAGTTGAAAGAGATCATGACGCCGCTGGCGGAGTTCAAGGACCGGATGCTCATCCTGCGCGGGCTCTCGAACAAGGTGCGCGGCGACGGTGACGGCCATATGCGCGGCATGAGCTGCCTGCTCACGGCCATCGAGCTTTTCCCCGGGAACATTCAAGGCGGCTCGCACACGCCCGCGGGCTGGGCAAGCGGCATTTCAATCGATCAGGAAATCCGCAATTTCTTTCAGAGCAAGGACGACACTCGCACGCGCTTCGGCTCGCTCGAGTTCGGCGTGGGAGTCACGGATCGAGCGGATCCCTGGACGCGCATGAGCTACGCCGGGCCGAACAAGCCTGTCGCTCCGATCTCGGACCCGTATCAAATGTATCAAAAGCTCTACGGGCAGATGAAGGACAAGGCGAATCTCCAAAGCGTGCTCGACACGGTGCGCGCCGACCTCGTCAAGGTCCGCAAACTCATCAGTCCCGAAGATCGCCGGCTGCTCGAGGAGCACGAGGCACTGGTGCGCCAGATGGAGCAGGAGCTCAAGGACGGCGCCACGCAGAAACTGCGCGTGGCGCCACCCACGTTCGAGGAGGGCGTTGCCGACGCCAACGACAACCTGCCCCGCCTGAGTCGCATGCAAATCGACCTGCTCGTGAACAGCTTCGTCAACGACATGGCCCGGGTGGCCACGTTGCAATTCACCAAGTCCGTCGGCAGCGCGCGCATGAACTGGCTCGACATCAAGGACGGCCACCACGGTCTCTCGCACGAGCCGGACAGCAACACGGCCGCGTTCACGAAGCTCACGAAGATCAACCAGTGGTTCGCCGGCGAACTCGCCTACCTCGCGCAAAAGCTCGCCGGCACCCCCGAGCCCGGAGGTGAAGGCTCGATGCTCGACCACACGCTCATCGTCTGGACGAACGAGCTCGGCAAGGGCAATTCGCACACGCTCAACAACATTCCGTTCCTCCTGCTCGGCGGCGGATTCGGATTTGAGATGGGCCGCTCGCTCAAGTTCGACAACGTCGCGCACAACCGCCTGCACATCGCCCTCGCCCATGCGGTCGGCCACCGCATCGAGACGTTTGGCAAGCCGTCGCTCTGCGAAGGCGGGCCGCTCAAGCTGAGCTGACCGAACGCCGACGATGTCCCGTCCAAGCCAGGGCCTGCCTTCACGCAGAGCTTCCGCGACCAATTCCACCTGATCGAGGCTGGTGCAGCTTGGCTCGTCCACGCGAGTTCCACGCAAACATCCCCATGCCCATCCACAACCATCCTTGCGTCTCGGTGGTTTTCACGGGCGGCACGATCTCGATGCGCTTCGACCCGGCGGCGGGCGGCGCCGTTCCCGCGATGTCGGGCGCGGAAATCCTCGCGCGAGTCCCCGGGCTCGACTCGATTGCGCGAGTCTCGGCCTTGGACTTCGCGCGGTTGCCCGGGCCGCACATGACTCCCGCGCTCATGTTGGAACTGGCGCGCGTGGTTCGGCAGCGACTCGACGAGGTGACTTGCTGCGGGGTTGTTGTCACGCACGGCACGGACACGCTCGAAGAGACGGCCTACCTGCTCGACCTCGTGCTTGCATCCGACAAGCCGGTCGTGTTTGCCGGCGCGATGCGGCACAGCTCCGAGGACGGGTGGGATGGCCCGGCGAACCTGCTGTCCGCCGTGCGCGTTGCTGCAAGCTCCGAAGCGCGCGGACTCGGTGTGCTCGTCTGCCTGAACGAACTTATCCTCGTAGCGAACGACGCTACGAAGACGCACACGGTTGCGCTCGACACGTTTCAGGGACGTGATTCGGGCCCGCTCGGGAGGGTCGGGTCCGACGGCATTGTGATGCAACGCCGACGGGTCCGCCGCGAACACATCGCGCCGGAGCGCATTGAGGAGCGCGTCGAGATCGTGAAGCTGGCGGCGGGCAGCGATGGACGGTTGATCCGCCGGGCGTTGGAGGAGGGATGCCGTGGCCTTGTGATCGAGGGGCTCGGATGCGGCAACGTTCCGCTGCCGGCACTGGGCGAAGTCCTGCGCGCAGTCGATGGCGGAATCCCTGTTGTCATCACATCCCGATGCCATCGCGGCCCGATTGCCGAGACGTATGCCTACGAGGGTGCGGCGCGGAAGTTGCGGGAGGCCGGCGCGATCCTTGGCGGTTCCGTGCCGAGCCACAAGGCGCGCATCAAGTTGATGCTACTGCTCGGGGCGGGCGGGGGATTGGAGCGTATCCGCGTCTCGTTCAACCCGGCGGGTTGAACGCGCGGGTGCGCGCCGCGTCTGCCGTGAATTCTCGTTGCCAGCGCCGGGCCGGGTTCCTAAGTTTGACTCAAGAATTCCCGATGAAGCGCAAATCGCGTCACGGGAAGATTCATCAACACGACCCATCCATCCCATGAAGAACGGACTTCTCACTCGCGGCGCGGCGATGCTTGCAGCGTTGATTTTTGCCACGCCCGCGCATGCCGCCACAGACGACTGGGCTGCCAAGAGCCTCGGCGAGGCGCTCGGACACATGGCGCTCTTCGCCGTGATCGGCATCGTCGTCGCCGTCGTCGGCTACAAGGTTTTCGACAAGTGCACGCCGGGCGATCTGCACAAGGAGATCATCGAGAACAAAAACACCGCCGCTGCGATCATCGGCGCCGCCGTCATCATCGGCGTGTGCCTCATCGTGGCCGCGGCGATGTCCTGATACAAACGCGCCGCCATCGCATCATGGCGGCCGCGGCGCGCGCGACAAAGTCCGCGCCGTGATCGTGAAGCAGGATGCATCGCGCCGCCGCGGGTGGTTCGACCCGGCGGGTTGGTTCGGCACCGGCCCCGTGAAGAAGTCCAAGCACATCAGCCTCGTCCTCTCCGGCGCGCTCGCTACGGGCGCGGGCTTGAGCGAGGCGTGTCACCGGCGGCCGCCGCCGCCGCCGCCGCCGCCCGTGAGCCTCGTGGACAAGGACTGGCAGGCGCCGCCTGAGTTGTCCGAGACCCAGTCTTACACGAACAACCACTACACGCCCGGCGTGGGCTACTATCACGCGCCGTTTCAGTCGTGGTATCCGTATCCCTACAATTTCTTCGCGCCGGGCTGGGGCTACTATCACGGAGGTCGCTGGTCGCAGCAGCCGAACGACAGCACGATGCGGGAGTCGCGTCCGACTGCGGCCGGCACTTCGGGCGCGCGCTCGATGTGGCTCAACAACAGCCGAACCCGCAGCAGCTCGGGCGGCAGTTCCACGTCGACGTCGCGGAGCAGTTCCACCTCGCGCGGCGGGTTCGGGAGCAGTTCGCGCAGCACGGCAAGCTGATGCAACGCCACACCATCACGCCGCGCATCCGATGGAAGGCCAAGGTCGAGGAAGTCGGCCTCACCTATCACACGCACGAAGGAGGGCCGTATTGGGACGAGTCCGGCTACTACGAGCTTTCGAGCGCGGAGGTGGACACGCTCGAAGCCGCCGCGAACTCCGTTCACAAACTCTGCATCGAAGCCGCCACGTTCGTGATCGAGAACAACGGCTGGGCGCGCCTCGGCCTTCCCGACGCCGCCGTGCCGACCATCTTGAAATCGTGGGAGCGCGATGACTTCAGCCTCTACGGGCGGTTCGACTTCGCCTTCGACGGCACGCAACCGCCGAAGCTTCTCGAATACAACGCCGACACGCCCACCGCGCTCGTCGAGGCGAGTGTCGCGCAGTGGTTCTGGTTGCAGGACTGCTTCAAGATCGCCGACCAGTTTAATTCCATCCACGAACGGCTCATCGAGGCGTGGAAGCGGCAGGCCGGCAGGCGCGTCCACTTCGCGAGCATCAAGGACTTCCCCGAGGACGAGCAGACCGTCGTGTATCTGCAGGACACCGCGCACCAGGCGGGGCTCAAGACAAAGTTCGTGCACATCGAGGACCTCGGCTGGGATTCGAAACTCGAGTGCTTCACGGACATGGACGACGAGAAGGTGGAGACGTGCTTCAAGCTCTACCCGTGGGAATGGATGTGGCACGAGGAATTCGGCGAGCACCTGTCCGCGGAGTCCGTGCATTTCATCGAGCCCGCGTGGAAAATGCTCCTCAGCAACAAGGGCCTGCTGGCCGTGCTGTGGGAACTTTTTCCGGGACACGAAAATCTGCTGCCGTGCTTCGAGACGCCGAACGCGCTCGGCGGGGACTTCGTGAAGAAGCCCAGGCTCGCGCGAGAAGGCCACAACGTCACCTACGTCGAGCGCGGCACGACCGTCGAGGAAACGGGAGGCGACTACGGCGAGGAAGGCCACGTGTATCAGGCGCTCGCGCCGTTCCCCGACTTCAACGGCAACCGCCCCGTGATGGGCGTGTGGGTGATTGACCACGAAGCCGGCGGGTTGGGAATCCGCGAGGACAAACGCCGGATCATCGGCAACTTTAGCCGCTTCGTGCCGCATTTGTTCTAGCGCCGTCGCGCGGCATGATCAGGGTTGCGCGGCGCGGCGGGCTCTTGTTCTACTGACGCCGCTTCGCATGAACTCCCGACTCATCCACTTCGCCGCCGCGCTCGCATTGTTCGCGTGCACCGCCGCCGCGCCCACACAGGACGCCAAGTCCAAGAAGGGCAAGGGCCGCCCCGGCGTGCAGGGCGAGGCCAAGGCCGCCGCCGCCAACCCCATCCCCTTCGCCGTGCCGCCCGCCGCCACCGCGCCGGAGAAGCTGAAGGTCGCGAAAGACTTCAAGATCGAGCTGCTTTACTCGATTCCCAAGGAGACCGAAGGCTCGTGGGTCGCGATGTGCGTGGATGACAAGGGCCGGCTCATCGTGTCGGACCAATACGGCCCGCTCTACCGCGTCACGCCGCCCGCGCTCGGTCAGTCCGCGCCGGTGAAGGTCGAGAAAATCCCCGTGGACATGGGCGCCGCGCAGGGGTTGCTCCACGCGTTCAATTCACTCTACGTGGTGGTGAACGACAACAAGCACGGCGGGCGCGGCCTCTACCGCCTGCGCGACACCAACGGCGACGACATGTTCGACAGCGTCGAGCGGCTCAAGAAGTTCGAGGAGTCCGGCGGCGAGCACGGGCCGCACGCGGTCATCCTCGGGCCGGACGGCAATTCGCTGCGCGTCATCTGCGGCAACCAGACCAAGCTGCCCGACCATGACATCACGCGCGTGCCGCCGTTCTGGGGCGAGGACGAGCTGACGCCGCGCCTGATGGGCCGGGGCTTCATGCGCGGCACGGTCGCGCCGCGCGGGTGGATCGCGAAGACGGACCCGGACGGCAAGTCGTGGGAAATCCTCACCACCGGCCTGCGCAACGAATACGACGCGGCCTTCAACCGGCAGGGCGAGCTGTTCACCTACGACGCGGACATGGAATGGGATTTCAACACGCCGTGGTATCGGCCCACGCGCGTCTGCCACGTCGTCAGCGGCGCGGAATGGGGCTGGCGCACCGGCTCGGCCAAATACATGCCGTGGCACGCGGACAACCTGCCGCCCGTCGTGGACATCGGCCCCGGCTCGCCTACCGGCGTGGTCTTCGGCTACGGCGCGAAGTTCCCGGCGAAGTATCAGGACGCGTTCTTCATCTGCGACTGGAGCTACGGCAAGCTCTACGCCGTCCACCTCAAGCCCAGCGGCTCGACCTACTCGGCGAGCGTTGAAGAGTTCATCACCGGCCAGCCCTTCCCGCTGACCGACCTCGTCATCAACCCGAAGGACCAGGCGATGTATGTAACCGTGGGCGGCCGTCGCGTGCAGGGCGGCCTCTATCGCGTGACCTACACGGGCAAGGAATCCACCGCGCCGTCGAAACCGGACAACACCGGCTCCGACGCCCGCGCGCTGCGGCACAAGCTCGAAGCCTTCCATGGCGTGAAGGACCCGAAGGCGGTTGACGCCGCGTGGCCGCACCTCGGGCACGCCGACCGCTTCATCCGCACCGCCGCGCGCACCGCGCTGGAGCATCAGGACGCGAAGCTCTGGACCGAAAAGGCGCTCGCGGGAAAGCCGTCCGAAGCCGGCCTGTCCGCGCTGCTCGCACTCGTGCGAGTAGGCGACAAGTCGCTCCAGCCGCGCATCGCTGACGCGCTGGGCCGTTACGACTGGGCGAAGCTCACCGACCAGCAGCGCATTGACTGGCTGCGCCTGCACACGCGGCTCTTCACCCGCATGGGCGACGGCAGCGAAGCCTTCCGCAAGCAAATCACCGCGCGCCTCGACGCGTTGTATCCGGCGAAGCACATCCACCAGAACGCCATCCTCGCGGAGCTGTTGTGCTGGCTGCAATCGCCCACGGCCGTGGCCAAGACCGTCGGCCTGCTCAACACCGCGCCGACGCAGGAAGAGCAGATTTCCTACGCGATGTATCTGCGCGTGTGCAAAACCGGCTGGACCCCCGCGCACCGCGAGACCTACTTCAAATGGCTTTACCACAAATCCATCGCCATGCGCGGCGGCGCGAACTTCACCATGTTCATGGACGACGTGCGCAAAGACGCCCTCGCCGCCGTCGCCGAACCCGACCAGGCCGCCGTGCTCGCCATCGTGAAATCCGCGCCCGCGAAACGCTCGCCGCTCGAACTGATGGCCGAAGCCTTCGCCGGCCGCAGCATGGTGAAGGAGTGGAAGGTCGCCGACCTCGCGCCACTGCTCGACAAGGGCATGGCGAAGCGGAACTTCGAGTCCGGCCGCAAGATGTTCGGCGCGGCGGCGTGCTTCGCCTGCCACCGCTTCGGCAACGAAGGCGGCGCGATGGGCCCCGACCTGACGAGCGCCGCCGGCAAATACAGCGCGCGCGACCTGCTGGAACACATCCTCGAACCGAGCAAGGAAGTCAGCGACCAATACGCGCCCGTGGTCTTCAAGCTGAACGACGGCACCATGGTCACGGGCCGCATCATCAACCTTGCCGGCGACACCTACCGCGTGAACTCGAACATGTTCGACCCCGACGAACTCGTCGGCGTGGACGCGCGCAAGGTGTTGAGCATCGAGCCCTCGAAGATTTCGCTCATGCCGGAAGGACTGTTGAACATGCTCAAGCCCGACGAAGTGCTCGACCTGCTGGCGTATCTCCTCAGCGCCGGCGACGCGAAGCACCGGATGTTTCGGTAGTCCGCAGGCGATCGCAATGGCTGGAACAGTCGGCTTCCTTCTTGCCCATCCACCTGCACACTTTCAACTTCTAGCGTCGCCACGCCGCTCAAACCCCTTGCTCCGAACTTCTTGACTCCGCATAACGGCAGACAACCGTTAGAGAATCAACATGAAGGCGGAACAGTCTTCATCTCGAAGGGAAAACGTAAATGGGTTTGGGAGAGTAGGGGTTGCCAGCACCGTAGGGATTCTTGATACTGTCTGGTGAATAAGGGCTGCCGTATCTGCCATAAGGGTTCGATGTCGAATCCGGGTCGTATGGGTTGGTGCTCAACTTGCCACGATAATTGCCCTGACTGTCGTAAAGTTTAGGAGCATCGGTCGCGTAGGGATTCTGCCAAGACTTGTTGCTGTATGGACTGCCATACTGGCTGTAAGGATTCATCAGACCGTCGGCCTTGTAGGGGTTGCCAGCCCCGTATGGATTGGCGAGTGAGTTCGGGTCGTAGCGATTGACGCCAGACGGTCGCACCGGATTGGGACGCGCCTCCACGAGCGGCGTAACTCCACCGGGGTAGCCCGAGGTTGTATCGGCGGCTCCGTAGTAACCGCTCGCCGGGTATCCAGTCGGGTAGGCGACGGCGCTCCTTCCTTGACTCTCGACCTTTACTCCCGGTTGCGAGTAGTCACGGACGGTCGAGCCAGGCAATGTCGGATACACGCTCGTTGTCCGTCCATCGCTTTCGAGGCGAGCGCCGGGGCGTGAGTAGTCGCGGAGGGAAGTGCCCGGAAAGGTCGGGTAGGCTACAGCGCTCCTTCCATGAGTCTCAACTTTTACTCCCGGTTGTGAGTAGTCCCGAATGGTCGTGCCAGGCAATGTCGGATACACGGTCGTTGTCTGGCCATCTGTGTCGAGGCGAGCTCCAGGGCGTGAGTAGTCGCGAATGCTCGTGCCCGGCAGGGTAGGATACACGACGACGCTCCTGCCCTGAGTCTCGACCTTCATTCCAGGTTGCGAGTAATCCCGGATCGTAGTTCCCGGTATCGTCGGGTAAATAGTTGTGGTCTGTGCGCGCCCCCACTGCGTGCCAGTGGTCAGCGTGCAAACTACTGCGACAATGAGTTTTTTCATTTTCGTGTCCTTCGTTTGCTTTTTTTCACGATCCTACAAACGTGTGCGGCGTTGATGCTCCGAACAGTTTGATGAGCGATAGGAGGAGTATTAGGCGGTCACTCGATTCTTGTCGAGTGGATTGTTGCCGCACGCCAAGTGCACGGGTGCACCTCTAGGAATAACCCGTCCCGCTCCCGAAATGGCTTGTCGCCGTGGCGGCGAGGTGTTCCAGAAATACGGACAGTTTCTTCAGCCGGACGCGACGCTTGGAGCGGGCGACTCTGCGACGGGGGCGGGTTCGGGTGACGGCGCCGGTGCCGGTGTGGGTGCGGGCGTTGATTCCACCGAGGGCGGCGGTGGAGCGTCCATGGCGGCAGCCGACCCGTGGTGCACGTGATACATCGGATTCGCGGGATTGGTGAAGCTGTCATCCAACATTGGCGGAACCACGCCCAGCCCGCCGATGCGTGGCGGCACGGATCGGTTCTGTCCACGGGAACTTCGCATCAGCGCAATCACGACGAGGACGAACACGGCGATTCCGAAGGTCATGACGAGCCCGATGACGATCAGCCAGACCGCGGGGAATCCGGTAGTCGTCATGTGCACGGCTCCTTACACGTTGCCGGCGGAAAAGTTGCCTGGGTTTTCTGCGGTCCGGGATGCGAGTCAGACGCGCTTCGGACCGGTCAGACTGAACCTGCCGTGTGACTGCGCGTGCGTGAGCGCGAGGGCGAGCGCGTCCGCGGCATCGGGCGCGGGCAACTCCGCGAGACGCAACATCCGCTGCACCATCTTGGCCACCGCGAGTTTCTGAGCCGCGCCGTAGCCGACGATGGCCTGCTTCACCTTGCGCGGCGCGACCTCGTAGATTTCCAGTCCCGCCTCGGCCACCGCCACGAGCGCCGCGCCGCGCGCCTCGCCCATGATGAGCGCGGTTTGGAGGTTTTGCGCGAAGAACAGTCCCTCGACCACGCACACCGTCGGCTTGTGCGCACGCACCACGTCGCGCAGCGTCGCGGCGATTTTCACGAGGCAGCGCGAAAGCTCCCAACCCGCGGGACAGGCGATGGTCCCGTGAGCGAGCGTTTGAGGGAAGGGCCTCGCGAGTCGAATCACGCCGTAGCCCGTCGCGCGCAGCGACGGGTCCACGCCGAGGAAGATTTGGTGCGCCGCCGCGGGCGAACCGAGGTGGCTGCCGGAAACGGGTGTCGCGCTTCGCTTGGCCGCCCCGCTCACGCGCGCCTGCATCCGCTCGAATTGTCGCGCTGAAATGCCCACGGCGCGGGATGCTCGCAGAAACTCCGCAGGGCGCCAAAGCCCTTTTCCGCGGCTCGACATTCCAATGTCGAGCCCGCAACTCTCGCGGCCGGGAGTCTCGACATTGGATTGTCAAGCGACGCCACCATGCCGCTTCAAATCGAATTGACCCGCGACGGGCTTTACGTGCCGCGCCTCGCGCTCTGGCTGGACCCGCGTCGCTCGCGGCGCGGGGCGGAGCGGGTGGTGGTCACCCACGCGCACAGCGACCACATCGGCTCGCATGGCGAGGTCATTCTCACCGAGGCCACGGCGCATCTCATGCGCGCGCGGGTCGCCGGCAGACGCACCGAGCACCGGCTCAAGTTTGGCGAAGCCGCCGAGTTTCGAGGGCCGAGCGATTTCTACCGGGTCACGCTCGTGCCCGCCGGCCACATCTTCGGCAGCGCGATGTCATTGGTGGAGTCGGACGGCTCGTCGCTGCTTTACACCGGCGACTTCAAGCTGCGGCGCGGGCTCAGCGCCGAGCCGTGCGAGCCGCGACGCGCCGACACGCTCATCATGGAGACGACGTTTGGGCTGCCGTGGCATCGGTTCCCGCCTGTGGAGCAAGTGTGGGCGGACATCGTGGGCTTCTGCCGCGCGGCACTCGCGGAGGGCGTCACGCCCGTGTTGCTCGCTTACTCGCTCGGCAAGGCGCAGGAACTTCTGCTCGGGCTCGCCGCCGCCGGACTTCCGGTGATGCTCCAGCAGGACGCCGCGAAGCTCACGCGCATCTGCGGCCGTTGCGGGCTTGCGGTGCCGCCGCACGAGACGTTCGCCGTGGAGTCCGCGCGCGGCAAGGTGGTCGTCTTTCCACCCACGGCGAAGATTCCGGATGGCCTTGCGCCGAGACGCACGGCGGTGGTGACGGGTTGGGCGCTCGATCCGGGAGCCCGGTTTCGGTTCAAGACGGATGCGGCGTTCCCGCTGAGCGACCATGCGGACTTCGGCGAGCTTCTGGAATTGGCCGAGCGCGTGAGGCCGAAGCGCGTGCTGACCGTGCATGGTTACGCGAAGGAGTTCGCGGCGACGTTGCGTGAACGGGGCGTGGATGCGCGCGCCATCGGGCAGGAGGAACAGTTGGGGCTGCCGATTTAGACCCAGGGGCGACCGTTCAACCGGGACTATTGGGGAGCAGCGGCTTTCTTCGCGGCTTTCGTCGGCGGGGCGGGCGCGGGCTTCTTGTCGAGGTTTTTGTTCAGGTCGGCCTCGGCGAGGTCCACCGACACGCCGGCTTTCGGCACATCGCGGTGCGCGGTCCAAAGAATGCCGTTGAGCACGAGGGTGCGCTGGCTCGGGTAACTCCAACTCTTGTGGAGGTCCGCGCCTGTGAAGCCGAAGCCGCGGCCGCCGCCGGGCCGCTGGTGCGCCCAGGCGATGACTTCGTCGCGGCCGATGTGAGTCTTCGCGTCCGCGGTGGTGCGCGATTTCTCCGGCACCTGTCCGGCGATCAGGGGCACGGAACCGCTCTTCGCGAAGTGCAGGTTGTAGAGCCAGCCGTCCGCAGGCGCGGCGAAGGGTTTCACGCCGCGCAGCACGGGATGGTCGCCGACGGGCTTCAAGTCCATGTCCCAGTGTCCCCGGCAGCCGATGTCGCTGCGAAAGACGCCACCGAGCCAGTCCTTCACCGTGTCGCCGTCCGGCCCCTTCGGGAAATCGACCGCCTGATGCAGCAGCACGAGGCCCGCGCCCGAGTCGAGCAACGACGTGAGCTTTGCCCAGCGCGCGGGTTCGACGAACGGTTGCTTGCCGCCGCCGTCGCCGAAATAGACAACGGATTTCGCGCCTTCGAGGAGCTTCTCATTCTTCGGCCAGTCTCGCGCCATGATGGGCCAGACGCCGGGCTGTTGTTTGAGCCAGCCCTGCAACAACGCGCAGCCGGCGAAGTATTCGTGCGCCATCGTCTTGCTGCTCGGGCCGCCGGCGAGGAGGATGATTTTGGCGAGCTTCGCGTCCGGCGCATCGACTTCGAGCGGAACCTGCGACTGGTCAAACGGATCAGCGGCGCTCAGAGGACCGGCGGCAAGCGCAAGGAGGACGGCAAGGCGAAGCAACGGTTTCATGCGCACATTTAGCGGCGGCGCGCGCGCGGTGGCGAGGGGAATGTGCGCGGCTGAGGATGAGGTTCAGGATCCCGGCCTGTGATGCTTGAGCGCGGCTCCGCCTCCTCATCGCTCCTGCGCCATCTCCCGGCGGAACCGCTCACGTTCCGAAAGGACCGACTCGATGTACCGGCGCGTGCCGGGGAAGGTCATCTGCGAAAGAAACGACGAGCTGTTTGTCGCCGCCGGGCCTTGCAGCCACTTGAGCACGTTGCCGCGGCCCGCGTTGTAGTCTGCGAGTGCGTAGGCGGTGGGGTTGTCGGTCGCGGGATAACGCTTGAGCGCGTGCGCGAGATACCATGCGCCCACGAAAGTGTTTGTGCGGGGATCGAGGACGTGCTTGTGCATGAAGCCGGGCACGCGCTCGGCCGCGGCCCATTCGCCGGCAGAGGCGGGCATGAGTTGCATCAGCCCCAACTCGCCGGCGCGTCCGCGCGCGCGGGCGTCGAACGCGCTCTCGCGCCACACGACGGCCTTTACAAGCGCGGGCTCGATGTTGTAGCGCCTGGCCGCGGCAACAATCTCGCTGTCGTAACGGTGCTCGCGCCAGTGCCGCCACCAAAGCCAGCCCACGATCGCGTCCACTACAAGGATGGCGGCCATGAAGATGATCCAGCGGCGGTGCACGCCGTCTTTGTAGTGCGGCGCGGGCGGCGGGGGAAGTGTTGAGTGATCCGTGTTCAGATTGCCGCGGTCCGCAGCCGGGCAAGAAAGAGCGACTCCGGCGTCCGGACGCGTGCAGAGAGCCGCGCTCACGCGCGGGCCGTCTGGACTCTGCACACGGCACATTGCACACTCCTTCTGCGCCGCCGCTTGACTCGACCGCCTCTGCTCCCGACTCTTCGCGCACATGGTCGCCCGCGTTACGCTCGAGATCGCACTTCGCAAGGAGTTCGACTATGCGGTGCCGCCGGAACTCGAGGGGCGCGTCGAGGTTGGCACGCGCGTGAAGGTGCCGTTCGGCCCCAGGCAGGTGATGGGCTGCGTCACCGCACTCGCGGAGCAGTCCCCGCACACGAACCTGCGCTTCCTCATCGGCGTCGTCGGCCGGCAATCGCTCGTCACATCCAAGGTGCTGCGGCTTGCGCGCTGGATCGGCGGCTATTATTGCTGCGCGCCGGAGGTGGCGCTCAAGAGCGTGCTGCCCGAGGCCATCCGCCGCGAGAAGGAGGGCTGGCGCGAACGGCTGATCGTCCGGCTCGTGCCCCTGTTGGGTGAAGCGCCGAAGCTGACGAAGCGCCAGAAGGACATTTTGAACATCATCGAAGAACGGCGCGAATTGCTGCTGCAGGAACTGCTGCAAGCCGCCGACACGACCGCCGAAACCGTTCGCCGCCTCGAAGACCGGGGCCTTGTGGTGATCAGCCCGCACGTGAGCGAGCGCGACCCGTATGCGACGGAGATCATCAGCCGCACCGAGCCGCTGGAGTTGAACGCAGAACAGTCGGAGGCGCTGGCTGCGGTGCGTGCCGCGCTGGATCGAGGCGGCGGCGCGGGAGCGGGAACGCAGGAGCGTGAGGAAGCAGGCGTCGCCCCGGCGCCGTCTGGAATCTCGCTCTCCCGCTCTCCCGCTCTCCCGCCCGCGACGCATTCCACCTTCCTCCTCCACGGTGTCACCGGTTCGGGGAAGACAGAGGTTTACCTGCAAGCCATCGCACATTCGCTGTCGCTCGCGCGTGGGGCGATCGTGCTGGTGCCGGAGATTTCGCTCACGCCGCAGACGGTCGAGCGGTTCAAGGCGCGGTTTGGTCACGGGCCGCTGCAGACGCAGGTGGCGGTGCTGCACTCGCACCTGAGCGCGGGCGAGCGGCACGACGAGTGGCACAAGATCCGGCAGGGCCGGGCGCGCATCGTCATCGGCGCGCGCTCGGCGATCTTCGCGCCCGTCGAGCCGCTCGGGCTCATCATCGTGGACGAGGAGCACGAGCATTCCTACAAACAGGAGGAAACGCCACGATATCACGCGCGCGACGTCGCGGTTGTGCGCGGTCAAATGGAAGGCGCGGTCGTGGTGCTCGGCTCGGCGACGCCCTCGATGGAGAGCTTCTACAACGTGAAGCGCGGCAAATATGAACTGCTCGGACTGCCACACCGCGCCGACCACAAGAAGATGCCGCTCGTGCGCGTGGTGGACATGCGCCAGGTCGCGCGCAAGGAGAAGGGCGGCCCACCGATTTTCTCTCCCGAGTTGCGCGAGGGGATCCTGCAGCGACTGGAGAAGAAGGAGCAGGTGATGCTCTTTCTCAACCGCCGCGGCTACGCCACGTCGCTGCAATGCCCGCAGTGCGGCTACGTCGCCGAGTGCCCGAACTGCAGCGTCTCGCTCACTTACCATCGGCGCGCGCAAGAACTCCTCTGCCACATCTGCGCGTTCAAGTCGCCAGCACCGGCCGTGTGCCCCGTGGCGAAATGCCGCAGCCCGGCCGTCCGCTATTCGGGCCTCGGCACGGAGCGTGTCGAGGAGGCGCTGGCGAAGCTCTTCCCGCGCGCGCGAGTGCAGCGGATGGACTCCGACCTGATGAGGCGCAAGGACGATTACCGCCGCGTGCTCGGTGACTTCAAGACCGGCAGGATCGACATACTCGTCGGCACGCAGATGATCGCGAAGGGGCTGCACTTCGAAAACGTCACGCTCGTCGGCGTCATCCACGCGGACCTCTCGCTGCACATCCCGGACTTTCGCGCGGGCGAGCGGACGTTTCAGTTGCTCACGCAGGTCGCGGGCCGCGCGGGCCGCGGCGACGTGGAGGGCGAAGTCTTCGTGCAGAGCTTCACGCCGTTTCATCCGGCGATTCAGTATGCCCGCCGGCACGACTTCAACGGCTTCTACGACCAGGAAATCGAGTATCGCGAGCAGCTCAGGTATCCGCCCGCAACGCGCGTGGCGCTGCTGACGCTGCGCGGGCGGAACGAGGAGAAGGTGAAGCGGAGCGCGGACCACGTGGCGGAGGAACTCGCGACCCTGGCGAAGTCTGGCGCGGGCGAAGGTGGGAAAGCGGGCGAGCGGGAAGAGGAGGGGGGCGGGTTCGAGTTGCCGCTGTCGACAGGCGCGGACATCCAGCTTCCGCGCTCGCCCACCCTCCGGCCTGCGATGGCCGCGAAACCATTTCGCGACTTCCTCGTGTCCGGTCCAGCACCCGCGCCGTTGCTGCGGGCGGACTCGTTCTATCGCTACCAGCTCCTGCTGCGGACACGTCAGATGAGCCGGTTGAGCCGGTTGCTCGCGGCGCTGATGGAATCACTGTCGCTTCCCGAAGACGTAAACCTGGCGGTGGATGTGGACCCGGTGAACTTGTCGTGAGGGGGCCGGCTAGGGCAGCGGCATCGGCGGCAGCTTGAGCCGCGCGCGGATGCCTTCAATCATTGCCTTGTCAGCGGGGGAGAGCTTTGCGTTCTGGACTTCCTTCATCACCGCGGCCTTCGCGGCTGCGTTGCCGGTGCTGTGCTGGTAAAGCCAGCCCTCCATGATTTCCTGCTTTTCGCCGGGCGCCTTGAGCGACCACCAGTTGCCCTGTTTCGGTTCGGCAGTCGCCGCGGTCTCAACCTGCGGCGCGGCGGGCGCAGCGACGGGCGCGGGCGCGACGGGTGCCGGCGCAGCGACGGGTGCCAG
>VHCN01000074.1 GCA_016871675.1 Verrucomicrobiota bacterium | reverse complement strand
GCGGCGCGTCGTCCCTCGACACTTACATGGTGTCCGGGCAGTTGCGCTGGGATGCGAAGTGGAGCCCGAAGTGGCAGACGACGCTTGGCTTCGCGGGGCTTGCGATCAGCGGCAAGGACAGCCTGACCATTGCCAACGGCCAGCTCAACATCGGCGAGGGCAACACGCGCATCGGCGGCACTTCGGCAGGCGCGCCGGCTTACAATTTCAACCCGTTCATCGTGGATGCCGGCATTACCTATGTCGTGCCCGAGGTGAGCTTCTACAAGGGCGCGTTCCCCATCCGCCTTTCGGGCGAGTTCCTCCACAACCCGGCCGCGCCACGTGACAACGAGGCGTATTCGCTCAAGCTGACGATGGGCAAGGCTGGCAAGAAAGGCTTGTGGGAAACCAGCTACGAGCTGCGCGAAGTGCAGGCGGACTCGATCTACGAAGAGCTGCCCGAGTCGGACTTCAACGCATTCACCCAGGCGGCGCGCATGACCGGCGGCACGGCGGGCTTCATCGGCGGCACGAACGTGCGCGGTCATATCTTCCGCGTCGGCTACACGCCCTTCGACTCGCTCACATTGGGCGTGACGCTTTGGGTGACCGACGCGGTTCATGAGACGCCCGTCGGCTCGGCGGCTGGGGCAACGCGCATCCAGGTGGACGCCTTGTGGAAGTTCTAACCTGACTTGTCACGCAATCGTCACCTCGCCGCTGCCGGTTCGTCATTTGGCCGCCACACTCTCGCCGCGAAACAACCGAAACCACACCGACCCCACTATGTTCTCGCTCCAAAAAATCCTTGGGAAGGAAGACGTCTTCTTCACCCTGCTTGAAGCCAGCGCCGAGGAGGCGCGATCCAGCGCCGCCGCGCTGCTCAAGCTCAGCCGCAACCCGGACCCGGCGCTCATGAGCGAGTTCGTCCAATCGCGCCGCAAGGACAAGAAGATCACAGAGGAGATCAGCGAGAAGGTCTGCACCACCTTTGTCACCGCGCTGGAACGCGAGGACATCGAGGCGCTCTCCAACGCGCTCTACAAGATTCCCAAGACCATCGAGAAGTTTGCCGAGCGGATGCTCGTCGCGCCGCACCTCGTCACGGGCGCGGACTTCTCCCAGCAGGGGGCCTTGCTCGACCAGGCCGCCGAGACACTCGTGTCGCTCGTCAAGTGCCTGCGCCGCGCGGCGAGTCTCGAGGAAGTCAAGTCGCTCAACGACAAGCTGCAAAAGCTTGAGGGCGAGGCCGACAAGGCGATCCTCGATCTGTTGCGCGACCTTTACAGCGGCAAACACGATCCGCTGAAAGTTTACGTGCTGAAGGACCTGTTCGAGTTGCTCGAACGGGTCATCGACCGCTGCCGCGACGCCGGCAACGTGGTCGTCCACATCATGCTCAAGCACGCGTGACGCGCCATGACGCTTATCCTCACGGTTGTCATCGTCGCGTTGGTGTTCGAATACATCAACGGCTTTCACGACACGGCGAATTCGATCGCCACAGTCGTTTCCACCAAGGTCCTCACGCCGCGTCAGGCGATCATCCTTGCGGCGACGACCAACCTTGTCGGCGCGATGGCCGGCACGGCCGTGGCCAAGACGATTTCCTCGGGCCTGGTGGATGCGAAGTTTGTCACATCGCACACCATTATTTGCGCTCTGCTTGGCGGCATCATCTGGAACCTGATTACGTGGTGGTTCGGGCTGCCTAGCAGCTCGACGCACGCGATGGTGGGCGGGCTTTGCGGCGCGACGCTCGCTTCAGCGGACACGCAATGGTCCGCGCTCATCTGGTCCAAGCCCGCCGCCGGGGGGCAGATTTGGGAAGGCAGCGGCCTGCTTTACAAAGTGGTCATCCCGATGGTCAGTTCGCCGGTGCTGGGGCTCCTTGTCGGGTTCCTCGTGATGACCACGCTTTATTACCTGTTGCGAAACTGGAAGCCGCACACCGTCAACATGCTCTTCGGCAAGATGCAGCTCGTGAGCGCCGGCTACATGGGCTTCAGCCACGGCTCGAACGACGCGCAAAAGACAATGGGCATCATCGCGCTTGCGCTCGTTGCCGCCACCAAGGCCGGGGAATTGGAGGGCTTGCCCGACTGGTTGGGATTCCTCCGCATCGAGTCCCTCGGGCCGAAGAGCGACCACATCCCGATGTGGATCAAGATCACGTGTGCAATCGTCATGGCCGCCGGGACTGCCGCGGGTGGCTGGCGCATCATCAAGACACTTGGGCATAAGATGGTGAAACTCCAGCCCGTGCATGGCTTCGCCGCCGAGACTACTGCGGCAAGCGTGCTGATGGTCGCGGCAAAGCTAGGCATGCCCGTCTCCACCACGCACGCCATCACCACGAGCATCATGGGTGTTGGTTGCGCGAAGCGTTTCAGCGCACTGAAACTGGGCGTCGTCGAGCGCATCCTCTGGGCGTGGGTCCTGACCCTGCCCATGACCGGGCTCCTAGCCTATGGGATGCTCCGCGGCGCGAAGCTCATCGGCTGGGTGCCGTGAGCGCGCCGAGCGGCCCGGCGACCGCTGCCTGATCTCTTCCAGCGCCTGCTTGGCCATCAGCGCCACCAACCCGTCGGCATCGCGGCTCGCGGCCTCGAGCGCGGGGACGCTTCGCGTGGAGCCGACGACTTTCAGGATTTGACACGCGTCGCGGCGCACCTCGGCACTTTTTCTTGTGTGCACAGGCCCGTGCCGTGCCCATACTTCGCGTCTATGTCGTTTGACGCACTGGGGCTCGACGCCCACATCCTGACTGCCATCCGCGAAGCCAGATACACCGAGCCCACGCCCATCCAAGTTGCGGCCATCCCGCTCGTCCTCGCGGGGCAGGACATCATCGGCATCGCGCAGACCGGCACGGGCAAGACGGCGGCCTTTACGCTGCCCATTCTCACCAGGCTCGCCGCGAAGCTTGCGGGCCAGCAACGCCGCACGCGCGTGCTGGTCCTCGCGCCGACACGCGAGCTCGTGGTGCAAATTGACGAGAACGTGCGCGCCTATGGCCGGCATCTGCCGTTGCGAATCGCCACGGTGTTCGGCGGGGTGGGGGAGACGCCGCAGATCGCGGCGTTGCGGTCGGGCGTGGACATCATCATTGCCACGCCGGGACGGTTGCTGGATTTGATGGGGCGCGGCTGCGCGGATTTCACCGGCTTGACGCACTTGGTGCTGGACGAGGCGGACCGGATGCTCGACATGGGCTTCCTGCCCGACATCCGGCGGATCATCCGGCAACTGCCCAAGCACCGGCAGACGCTGATGTTCTCGGCCACGCTGTCACGTGAGATCGAGGGGTTGACGCACGAGTTCCAGCGCTCGCCGAAGGTGGTGCAGATCGGCCGGCGCGCGAATCCCGCCGAGACGGTCACGCAGTTCGTTTTTGAAATCCCGGCGCGGCTCAAGGTGGCGCTCCTGCAGCACCTGTTGCAGGACCACCGGATGAACATGGTGCTGGTGTTCGTGCGGATGAAACACGCCGCCGACCGGCTGGCGAAGCAACTCGAACGCGGCGGCATCCGCACGGCCACGCTCCATTCAAACCGTTCGCAGAACCAGCGGCTCCGCGCGCTGCGCGACTTCAAGGACGGCGACGTGCGTGTGCTGGTGGCGACGGACATCGCCGCGCGCGGCATTGACGTGGACGGCATCTCGCACGTGGTCAACTTCGATTTCCCGATGCACCCGGAGGATTACGTGCACCGCATCGGCCGCACGGGGCGCGCCCACGCGGTGGGGGACGCGATCAGCTTCGTGACGCCGGACGACCAGTCGGAACTTCGCGCGCTTGAGCGCTTCATCAACCGCGGCCTCGTGCGCAAGCGCGCCGAGGGGTTCAACTACAATGCGCCGCCGCCGCCGATGATGGAGAATGAACGCGACTCCAGTCACAGTCCAGAGCGCCGGCACGGAGCCGGGCGACACGCGCGGGAGGACGGCCAGCACTCGGCCTTCCACGGAGTGTCGAGGCGGTCCGGGTTTGAAAAGCGACGGAAGCGGTTTGGCCACCAATGGGCCCGTTGAGTGTCGGCCCGGCAGCGGCGGGCCTCAACGCGCGAGCCAGACGATGACGGCGAGTTGAGCCGCGATGAGCGCACCGAGGAATCCCCAAATCAGCCGCTCGCGGGCGACTTGGTCGCGTTGGATGGCTTGAGCGAGCCAGAAGCGGAGTGTGGCGGAGCCCAGTTGGAGCGTGTCTCCGTTGCGCAACCGCGCAGTGGCGAGCGGTTCGCCGTTGAGTGTCGCAAGCGCGGGGCTGAGGACACGTGCCTCGACGCCGTCTCCGCGGAGTTCAAGTTCGAGGTGATGATCCCATACTCCGGCGTCTGCGAGACGGAGGTGCGCGGCTTCGGCGCGGCCGATGGAGAACGGGAAGCGCGAGACGGCGACGCGTGTGCCAACGCTCGCGCCCGCGAGGATTTGGAGCTGGATCAAGCGTTCAGGCAGAGTCGCTGACGGGGCAGTCACGAATCTGCCCGCGCCGTGGCGGTCGATTCACGAAAACCGGCGCCGGACGTGGACTTTCTCGCCGGGCAGCACTTTCAGGTCGTAGGCGGGGTTCTTCTCCGCGACCTTGCCGTTGATGGTGTGCTTCTTGCCGTTGAAGATGGTGAGTTCAATTTCAGTGCGATCCGCAAAATCCGTGAATCCGCCGGCCGTGGCGATGGCTTTGAGGACGGTCAAATCCTGCGTGTAAGTGAATCGCCCGGATTGGCGGACTTCGCCGTAGACGAAGAAGTAACGCTCCTGAATGCGGACCACGGGCGAGAGCGTAAGCCAGATGCTCGGGACGTAGAGCGGTTTGATGGCTTGCTGCACCTCGGTCGTGGTCCTGCCTTTGACGGACACTGACTTGTTGTAGGGCAGGGCGATGGTGCCATCGTCGGGGACGGCACCGTCAAAGGCGAGCTGGCTCCCGCCCGCGACGGACGGAACATCATTGAAGACAATGACGATCCTGTCCTCGGCGCGAATCTGGTCGGTCGGGAACACGTCGCGGACGACGACCGGGCCTGGTTTCGTATTCTCGCACCCGCCGGCGAAGGCTCCCGCGGCGCCGCTCGCGAGCAGTGAGAGGAACTTGGTTCGATTCATCGCGGGAAAGTTACCAGTCTGAAAGCTCGCGTGCGACCTAGTATTTGGAGTGAAGGCCAGGACCCTCGGGCGCGGGCTTGGTTTTCTTCCGCTCGGCATTGAACGCGTCGTCTACGGGCGCCGTGGCTGAAGGCGGATGGCCGTTCTTGTCGGTTTGTGGGGCGGCGGGTTTCGACTCCGACGTTGCGCGGTCGCGGCTGGACTTGTTGTAATAACCGTAGTAGTCGCCGCCGTAGTAGTAGTAGCCGGCGTCCTGCGAGACGTTGATGTTGTTGAGGACGACGCCGAGGAGGTTGTGGCCGTATTTCTCGATCATCTGTCGTGCGCGGATGGCCATGCTCTGCGGGTATTTCCGGTATTGGATGACCATGATCGCAACGTCGACCTCGCTGATGAGGATGGAGGCGTCGCTCACGCCCATGATGGGAGGCGAGTCGAAGAAGACGTAGTCGTAGCGGCTTTTCACGTTCGCGATGAAGTCGCGCATCTGTTGCGTGTTGAGGATGCTCATCGCGCTGGCGGGCAGTTTGCCGCTGGGCAGGAAGTCGAGCCCCGGGACGCTTGTGGTCTGGATGACCTCCTTCAACTCGCTCTGCTTGAGGAGGAAGTTGGTGAGGCCGACCTGGTTCGACAGGTTGAGGCGCCGGTGCAGGCTGGGCCGCCGCAGGTCGGAATCCACGAGCAGCACGCGCGCGCCCTGCTGCGCAAACGTGACCGCAAGGTTGAGCACGGTGGTGGATTTGCCCTCGCCCGCGCCGCCGCTCACGACGGTGAGCGCGTTGAGCTTCTGGTCCTTGCGAGAGAAGAGAACGTTGGTGCGCAGGATGCGATACGCCTCGGAATTGGGGCTTTCGGGGCCCTCGTCGCCGAGGAAACCGACATCCTGCGGAATGACGCCGAGCACCGGCGACTGGAGCGAGTGCTCGATGTCGTCGATGGTTTTCACGCTCGTGTCGAGATATTCGATGAAGAACGCGAGCCCGACGCCGACCAGGAGGCCGAAGATGATGCCGAGCGCGATGTTCAGGGGAATCTTCGGCAGCACGGGCCGGTCCATGATCTCCGCCGGGTCGGTGATCTCGACGGTGGCCGGGCTGTAGAGTTTGGCGTCGCTCTCCTCCTGGAAAATCTTCAACTCAATCACGTCGCGGACGCGCTTGAGCTTCTCGTGGTTGTCGAGGGCGTCGAGATACTCGCGGCTCTTGCGGGCGGCCTCGCGGCTGCGAAGTTTCGCGGCCTCGAGCGTGACCTTCAGGGAATCACGCTGGGCGCGAAGGGATTCGAGCTCGTTTTGCATGCCCTCGAGGTTGCCTTTCACGCGCGCGTCCACCTGGCGGTCCACGGCGTCGAGGATGCTCTGGGCCTTTTTGTAGTCCGGGTTGTCCACACCGAGCGTGGCCTTGCGCGCGGCGAGTTCCTGTTCGGCCTGGGTGTGCGTGGCGATGAGGCGGGCGAGGATTTCATCGGGCACGAAAATGTGAATCGAGGAACGGAGCTGGGCGACCGACTTGTTGGTGAGCCCGGCGAGAATCTTCTCCTTGCCGACGAGCTTGGTGCTGTCGTTGTTGAACTGCACTTCGAGTTGCCGGACTGTTTCGACCTCGAGGGTCAGTGTGCCCGCCGCCGTCTCGGGCGTGATGATGTCGAGGTTCAGGTTGGTGCGGACCTGGTCGAGGTGGATCTTGGCTTGGACGACTTCGTTGCTCTTGGATGCAAGCTGGCCACGGAGTTCGTTGAGTCCCTGCGTGGTCTGAAGGTCACGGGCCTTGGCGCGGTTGGATTTGTAGACATCGGCGATCTTGTTCGCGATCTCGGCGGCTTCCTCCTTGAGCTCGCTGTAGACGCGGATCTCGATGATCGACGTGTTGCGGACCTGCCGCGGGTCGATGCGTTTCTTGAGCAGCGTCTCCGTGTCGGTCTTCTTCATCGGCTCCGGCATGTTCTGCCGTCGCGCCCAGCGCTCCTGCAGCCGGAGATCCTCGATGACTTTGTGCAGCACGTCCTTGGACTGGATGCGCTCAAATTGCGTCTGCACGAAGAACGGATCAAAGACATTCATCGTCGGTTGTCCGCTGAGCTTCGAGAGCATGGTCTCGTCTTTCTTCACGTCCATGCGGACGCTGCTCATGTAGGTTTTGGGAAGCCAGTAGGTGACGAGCGTGGTGGTGAGCGTGATGAGCAGGAAGACCGTGAGGATGACGAGCTTGCGGACGCGGATGATGCGCCAGTAGTCCAGAAAGTGCAGCCTCGACTCCCCGGAAGGTTGGGATTGTTCGGGATCCATCGCTAAAAAAAAGGAGGCTGGACTCGATTACATCCAGCCTCCAGTTGGAAGAGAAGATGGCGGCTCAGTAGCTGGCTTTCAATCCGATATACACCCGATGCCGGAAGAGGCTGCGGCCGGCGATGTCGGAGTCGACGCGGTCGTAATTGTAGCCCGCCTCGGCCGACAGCCGGTTCTTGATGATCTCGTAACTGGCGTTCAAGCCCGCGAGGAACAAATTGTCCGAAAGCGTGTCGAACAAGCCACCGCGGAAGCTCGAGTTCTGATACTGCACGATCAGGCTGGTCTTCAGCACGGAGGCGATGTTGTGGCTGATGGACCCGTAGACCGTGGTGCTTTCAGCGTCTTGCGCGCCGCTGGAGACGTCCGTCTGGTTGCGGCTGTGCTTGATGCCGAGTTGCACGGTGCCGTCCTGCGTGTATTCCCACGTCCCGCTGATATCCACGTAAGGGCTCGTCGAACTGCTGACGAGTCCCGCCGGGGCGCTCGGATACTCGGTGTATTGGAAGCCGAGGCGCGCGCTGCCCTGCACCTGCGGCGTGAAGAAGTGATCGGCTCCCACGTAGAAGTATTGCGAACGCGCATCGCGGACGCTCGCCGGCTGGCCGGGCGGCGTGGCCGTGGTGGTGATCTGGTCCGTGCTGGTCTGGTCGTTGTAACCGAATTGGTAGCCGAGGATTCCCACGAGGTCCGTGCGGGCGTTCCAGCGCAAGTCGAGCCGCGCGAGGTGCTCGGTGCGGTCGAGCAACGCCGAGCGGCTGTCCGTGCCGGTGTCCTGATAATCGTAAAAACTGTTGCTGTAACCTGCGACCAGGCTGAACAGCGGCGTGAGCTCTGCGCCCAAATTCAAGCTGACCGTGTTGCGGATGTTGTTGCCGTTCGACCGGAATGGCGTGGTCACGTTCGCGGGGTCCAGCACGCCGGGTTCCTGCGACGACGCGAACGAATCGGTGAGTTGCAGCGAGTAGCGCTCGGGGAACTTGTGCTCGAGCTTCACGTCGGCGAGGTGGCTGTGGTCGGCGTTATTGCTCGGGCGGCTTTCGAAATACTTGATCCCGTAGGTGTAGCTGCCGGTCAGCGTCGTGGGGCCCGTGGCGTGCTTGTAGCCGAGCGTGGGACTCAGTTCGAATCCGTAGCTGCTCTGGCGCAAGCCCGTGCCGCTCGGCGCGGTGTTCCAGTTGTCGTCGTAAAATCCGCGCAGCAAGCCGGAGACGCTCCACGGCTTGGTGTCATCTTGTGCGGAGGCTGGCGCGGCGGCAACGGCCCCGAGCGCGATCAAGCCTGCGGAAGTGGCGATTCGATTCATAAGAAGTGTCTGGCTAGGAGTCCTTTTAGAAAATCAGCCCCGTGAGGTCAAACACTAAAACTTGCGCACTGGCGGAACACGCGACGATTTTGATCTGCCGGGGTGTCGTCGTGGGAGGATCGGCTCGTCCAGCAATACTGTGCTGGGATCGGTGTTTTTCACGCCACCAGCCCATTGACATGGGCGGTCGATGATGACATCAACTTCGGCACCTCAATCCATGATCTCGCCGAACTCATCCCTCGTGCGCACCCGCCCGTCGCCTCGTGCGTTTACGTTGATTGAGCTGCTCGTCGTCATCGCCATCATCGCCATCCTCGCGGCGATGCTTCTGCCCGCGCTTTCCAAGGCCAAGGAAAAGGCGCACCGCACCACGTGCTTGAACAACCACAAGCAGATCGGCACCTACTTCCAACTTTACACCGACGAATACGACGACCGGTATCCGGACCACCGGAACAACGCCAGCCAGCAGCCGAGCAGCGTCACCATTCTGACCGACTGGTGGGGGCCGGCGATCATGGGGCGGGACAACAACTCGAACATCTTTCGCTGCCCTGTGCTCAAAGGCGGCGGCACGCGCACGGATCAGGGCGTGACTTGGCAATGGGCTTACGACGTTCACTTCGCGGGCTACGGCTACAACGGTTTTTTTCACGGCCCGTTCCCCAATGCTCAGAGCACGCTGACTCTCGCCGGGGTGGTTTTTCGCAGCACTTACCGATTCAGGCGTTTGGATGTCATGAAACCGGAAGAGAGCCTTGTCGCTGGCGAGGCGATGCCGACGGCCGCCCGGAGGTGGAGCACAAGCCTTTGGTATCCGGCCTCGGGCATGAACCAGAGCGTGGCACCGGCCAGCTTCGAGGGGATCGACCACAGCCGCCACGCCGGGCGCGGAATCGTCCTCTTCAACGATGGGCACACTGAGGCGCGCAAGGACGATGAGATCAACCCGCCGATGAACCCCAGTTCCGGAAACGCGCTTGCCATCAAGAACGCCCGCTACTGGGACCCTCGCCGCGCTTCGACGCAATAGCGATTCCGCCCGGCGGCCTCAGTCGAACATCTTCCCCGGATTCAAAATCCCGTTCGGATCGAGCGCGCGACGCAGTTCGCGCATCACACGCATCTGGGCGGTGCCGGCAAACTTCGGCAGGAAGTCCTTCTTCGCCACACCCACGCCGTGCTCGCCTGTGATGGTGCCGCCGAGCCGGATGGCTTCGTCGAAGATTTCCTTGAACGCCTCGTGGATGCGCTGCATCTCCTCCTCGTTGCGTTCGTCGGTCAGGAACGTCGGGTGCAGGTTGCCATCGCCCATGTGGCCGAACGTGCCGATGCGCAGCCGGTGCCTCTTCGCGACGGCCTCGACAAAGCGGATCATCCGCGCCAGCTCGCTGCGGGGCACCGTGGCGTCCTCAAGGATGGTCGTGGGAGAAACCCGCGCGAGCGCGCTGAACGCGCTGCGGCGGGCGGCGGCGAGTTTCGTGGCTTCGTCGTCATCCTTCGCCACGCGCACTTCCATCGCCCCGTTCTTCCTCGCCAGCTCGACCATCTTTGCGGCTTCGTCGTCCACCGCGGCGGGGTGGCCGTCCGTCTCCATGAGCAGCAACGCCTCGCAGTCGAGCGGCAGGCCGACCTTCGCGTAATCCTCGACGCAATGAATGGTCGTGCGGTCGAGGAACTCCAGCGTGCAAGGGATGATCTGCGCGGCGATGATGTCACTGACGGTCTGCGCCGCGGCGTCCATCGCCCCAAACGTGGCGACCATCGTCTTCTTTGCGGCGGGCTTGGGAATGAGCTTGAGCAGGACTTGCGTGATGACGCCGAGCGTGCCCTCCGAGCCGATGAACAGGTCGCGCAGCGAGTAGCCTGCCACGTCCTTCACGCATTTGTTGCCCGTCCACAGCACTTCGCCGTCGGGCAGCACGACTTCGAGGCCCATCACGTAATTGCGCGTGATGCCGTATTTCAGCCCGCGCAAACCGCCCGAGTTTTCGGCCACGTTCCCGCCGATCGTGGAGATTTTCATCGAGCCGGGATCGGGCGGATAAAACAGCCCGGCGGCAGCCGCGGCGTCGGCGACGGCGAGCGTGGTGACGCCGGGTTCGACCAGCATCGTGAGGTTGGCGCGGTCCACCTCAAGGATGCGGTTCATCTTCACCGTGCACAGCACGAGGCAATCCGGAGACGGCAGGCTCCCGCCGCTGAGTCCGGTGCCGGAGCCGCGCGTGACCACGGGGATGCGGCGGTCGTTCGCAAGTTTGAGCACGTCGGCCACCTGCCGGCCGTTTGCGGCGAACACCACGCAACCGGGCATCTGCGAGAGCGCCGCCGTGCCGTCGAAAGCGTAGGGAATCAGGTCTTCCTTGGAACTCAGCACCGATTCAGCGCCAACGCAGCCGCGCAATTCGTTGATCGTGTCGGGAGTCAGGGCCATGTTCGAAAGCGCGCGGAGAATGCGTCGCGGGCCATGGTCGGTCAAGCGTGGCTGGGGCGCGCCGGGTTCTGGACCCGTGCCTGATGACAGCGGTGTGGGTGCCTGCTTCTGCGACTCGACGCGCGAATCCCGCTGCACTTGCCCGTTGCCGTGCGCACTCGCCTTCGGCACGCTCACGCCGTGCTCACGCTCGAACACCTCGCCGAGTTGCTGGATTCGCACCGCGCGGATGCTTCCGCCCGGGTGCAGGAGTTCGCCATCGGCGGCCGGCACTTCGCCTTCAATTCGCGCAAGTCCATCATGGGCGTCGTCAACCTGTCCGCCGACTCGTGGTATCGCGAGAGCGTCTGCTTGTCCTCGGACGCCGCCATCGAGCGCGGCCGGGTGCTCGCGGCACAGGGCGCGGACCTCGTGGACGTGGGCGCGGAATCCACGCTCGCGAACGCGGGTCGCGCGGACGCGGCCATGCAAAGCAGCAGGCTGTTGCCGGTGGTGCGCGCGCTGCGGGCATCGGGAGTCCTTGTGTCCGTTGAAACGTATTCGCCGGCCGTGGCTCGCGCGTGTGTCGAGGCCGGCGCCCACGTGCTGAACCTCACCGGCAATTTCACCGACGAGGAGATGTTCCGCATGGCCGCGGCAAACGGCGCGGCCGTGATCCTCTGCCACGTGCAGGGCGAGAACGTCCGTGAAGTGGGCGACTTCGATCCTGGCACGGACCCCGTCGCCGCGATGCGGGAACAGTTCGCCCGGCAAATCGAAATCGCGACGCGCTGCGGCGTCTCTCGCATCCTTGTGGACCCCGGGCTCGGCTTCTATTATCGCAACCTGCAGGACAGCGCGGTGCGCGTGCGTCACCAGATGGGTGTGTTCCTCAACACATTTCGCCTCCGCTCACTCGGCTGGCCGGTGTGCCACGCATTGCCGCACGCGTTCGAGTATTTCCGCGACGAGGTGCGCTGCGCCGAACCGTTCTTCGCCGTGCTCGCCGCGCTCGGAAAGACCGACGTGTTCCGCACCCACGAGGTCCCGCGCACGCGCGCCGTGCTGGCCACGCTCGGCGTATTCTGAGGCGTGAGCCTTGTGGACTGCGCGTGAACAACTCCCGCGTTCACCGGGTTGACAGGCACACATTCAGCGGCATAGTCGCGCCATGAACATCGACATCTCAACCCTGCTGGAACACTGGGATTACCAGCCCGGGCAGGTCGTGGTGCGCAAGTTCACGGCCAAGGATGGCTCCGAGAAACTCCAGCTCCGGGTGGACCTCGGCATTCTCCAGATGAATCTCACCGGCCGCCCCGACGGCAAGCGCCCGCGCGGCCACGAGTCGTGGTTCCTCTATTACAAATCCCAGGCCGAGCACAATCAGGCCGGTGACGGCGGCGAGTCCAAGTTCAAGCTCAAGCCCGAGGACGTCGCGCGCCTCCAGCAGGAAGCCATCCAATATCACCACCGATACATCTGCCTCTACCAACTTGAGGACTTCGACGGCGTCGATCGCGACACCGCACGCAACCTGCAGGTGTTCGACTTCGCGTCCGAGTTCGCCGCGTCGGGCGAGCTGGCGTGGTCGCTCCAACAGTTCCGCCCGCAACTCCTCCTGATGCGCTATCGCGCGCTCGGCACGAAGCTCCTGCGTGAGCCCAACCACGAGAAGGCCGCGGGTCTCATCGAGGAAGGCATCGAGCAACTGCGCTCATTCTACCGCGAGCACGAACGGCCCGAGCTCATCGAGCACAGCGGCGAAATCACCTCGCTCGAACTCTGGCTCAATGACATCCGCTCCAAGCGCCCGCTGTCCGAGCGCGAGAAACTCGAGATCGCCTTGAACGAAGCTGTCGCCGCGGAAGACTACGAGAAGGCGGCGCGTGTCCGCGACGCGCTGAAGAAATTGCAGGCTTAGCAGCCAGGGGAGGCCGCATTCTCGCGCGGATGTGCCGGGGGTTCTTCAAGACCGGGTGCTGTGCGCTTCAGCCGGATGCACGGGGCCCCGGGTCCGTTCAACGCGACGAAGTCTTCACCGGCCCGCGGGATTTCTCGATGCCGTGCAGCGCGGAGGTCGTCGCGATGTCCACCAGCAGGCTTTGGATGTTGAACGAAGCGCCGGCGAACGATTTCCGCAATCGGTCCATCGTCCCTGCGCCGTAGGCGGACATGGGCTGCTTCACCGTGTGGTGGAAGAGGAGTTCGACGAACGCCGCGTGCGCCTGCTCGTTTCCCGCGGCGAATTCGGCCACATCGCGCGCGCCCGCGAGGCGCACCGTGTTGCCGTCGTCGGTCGCGTAATCGCTCGCGGCATTCACGGGGCGGCCGTTGTCCTGCGTCCGGAATCGGCCCACCGCGTCGAACTGTTCGAGGCTGAACCCGAGCGGGTTGATGACCGAGTGGCAGCCCTGGCACGCCTTCGGCCGCGTCAACTCGGTGATCTTCTCGCGCATCGTGAGGTCCGGGGCGAAGTCGGAATCCTTGAACGCCACGGCCATCGCCGGCTCGCGCAGGGCCCGGCCAACGATGTTGCGCGTGAGAAACACCCCGCGATGAATCGGCGAGCTCGACTTGGGATAGGCAAACGTCGCCAGCAGATACGGGTGCGTCACCACGCCCGCGCGCTGCTTCGCGTCGAGCGCGACCTTCACAAAGTCCCCGGCCGTGTCCGCCTCGATGCCGTAAAATGTCGCGAGCCGGTCGTTGACGAACATGTGGTCCGCGAGCAGGAGCTTCCGGTAGTCCGCGCCATCCTTCCACAGGATGTCGTCGAGAAACAGGTTCAACGAGACGCGCAAGTCCGCCGCGAGTTCCGCCGTGAACCCGGGGAACAGCGCCCCGTCCTTTGGCACGAACTCGGTCTGGCTCATCTGGAGCCAGTGGTGGAAAAAGCCCTGCATTTTCAGCCTCGCGCGCGGGTCGGCCAGCATCCTCTGCGCCTGCGCCGCCACTTGCTCGCGCGTCCGCAACTGCCCCGCCGCCGCGGCCTTCAGCAGCCCGGCGTCCGGCAATGAGTCCCACAGCGCGAACGAAAGCCGTTCGGCCGCGGTGAAGTCGTCCGGCTTCGACCCTTCGAGCCCGAGGAACAGGAACCGCGGCGACTTGAGCGCAAGCAGCACGACGCGCTTCACGCCATCCTCGACTTTCGCGGCGCCTTTCAGCGGCACGGAAACCGCGGGCAGCTTTTGCTCCGCTGTGAGCGGACGCCGGAACGCCGCCTCGACAAACTCGCTGCAAAACGCCTCCACCTTCTCCGCGCGATCGGCGTCGGCCGGCTTGCTGCGGCTCAGGCGGTCGAGGTTTTTCACCACATGCCCCGCGACCTCGATCGCCGCCTGCGTCGTCGCGTCGTCCCATGCCTTGGACACGGACACGCCGCGCTCGTAGCCCACGCTGCTGTCGTCCGGCGGGAACGGTGTCGCGAGCACGAATGAGGCCGGTGCGTGTCCCGTCACGAGATTGCGCGCGGGGATCGGTTCGCGCGCCCCGTGCGGTGGTTTCCATTGGAGGGCGATGGCGGATGTCGCGTCCTTGGGCCGGACGAAGTTGTAGGGCGTCTTGAAGTATTCGAGTTGCAGCGGATACGCGCGCCCGCCGATCAAGCGCAGCGTCGCCCTCGGTGCGTTGCCTTCGCCGGACGCGACCGAGCCGTCCACGAGCGGCGTCTCGTCGTCGTTCAGCCAGAGCCGCGCGCCATTGGGTGTCTTGAGGCTGAACTCGTATTCGCCGGTTTCCTCCGCGATGACGGAGCCGCGCCAGTTGATGGCGAAACCGTTGGTGCCGGCCGGCAGGCCGGGAGGGAAATTCGTGCCGAAGTTGAAATTGACCTGCGGGTCCACCCGCTGAATGGCCGCGTCTCCACGCCGGATGTTCCGTGACTTGTAGTAAGAGGCCTGGAGGCCGCGCGCAGTGGACACCGGGGATTCAGCGCCCGTGAACCGCTGGATCAAGTCCGATGCGGCGTTGATGTATTGGCGATTCGTGAGCCGCACGAGTTCGACGCGCGCCGGCCGCAACCGCGCCTGCGCCTCGCGCGAGTAGAACGCGCCGTGGATGTATTGCGCGACCTTCGCCGCGTTCTCGCCGCCGCAGGTGCCGGGTTTGTCCTCCGGCATGTTCTTGGAGATGTAGCGAGCAAGCTTCTCCACGGACCAGTCGCCTGTGAGCGCGTCCTTGTATTTGTCCTTTACGCCCTCGCCCTTCAGGCCGTGGCACTTCGCGCACTGGCTGCGAAAAATCTGCTCGCCGCTCGCGCCCACGGCGCGCGGCGCGGGCGAGAGGGCAAACGGGAGCAACGCGAGAACGGCGGCGACGCGGCCTCGCGTAGTCACTCGCCAGGAAACGGTCGGCCGCATGGATTTCACTGGTTCAGCTTACCAGCCGCGATGCGCTGTGGAAGCCTCATCGTGCGGGTTCGGCTCGAACTCAACGCCGCCGCGTCACGCGATGACATCTTTCACCACATTGCCGAAGACGTCGGTCAGCCGGTAGTCGCGGCCTGCGTGGCGGTAGGTCAGGCGCGTGTGGTCGAAGCCCAGCAAGTGCAGCATCGTGGCGTGGAAGTCGTGGACGTGGACGCCGTTGGTCGCGACCGCGTTGCCGTGCTCGTCGGTTTCGCCGTAGCTAAAGCCGCCCTTTACGCCGCCACCGGCCAGCCAGCAGGTGAACGCCTGCGCGTGATGCTCGCGGCCCTTCGCGTCCTTCGCCGTGTTGAACGGCGTGCGGCCAAACTCCGTGGCCCACACGACGAGCGTGTCTTTCAACATGTCGCGGCTCTTCAAGTCCTTCAGCAGCGCGGCCATCGGCTGGTCCACGTTCTTGGCGAGCGGACCGTGGGCGGACATGTCGCCGTGCGAGTCCCAGTTGCCGGACGCGCCGGTGTCAATCAGCTCGATGAACCGCACGCCGCGCTCCGCGAGCCGGCGAGCGATGAGACATTGCCACGCGAAACCCTTCGTGCTGCCACGCGGCAGGCCGTAAAGCGCCAGCGTCGCGTCGGTTTCCTTCGCGAGGTCGAAGGCTTCCGGCGCGGCGGCTTGCATGCCGTGCGCGGTCTCAAAGGCCTTGATG
>VHCN01000073.1 GCA_016871675.1 Verrucomicrobiota bacterium | reverse complement strand
GGCCGAAGCACAGTTGCGGAATTTCAAACCGGCGAAAGCGGCGTTAGAGCGGGCGTTCGCCTTGAAAGACGTTCGCCACAAGGCCCTCGACGACCCGTTGTTGGCCAAGCTGTGGCCGAATTTGGATTGATAGGGGTTCAGACATCCTTCTGGCGTTGAAGGACCAGCGCGGCCCCCTCTCTGCATTTGCTTCCGGTGCCTTGCCCCTTGTTACGTCTTTCTGGCGTTGAAGGACCAGCGCGGGCGACTGGGCGACAAGCGGTCAGGAAGGCGTCCAAAACGGCGGGATCGGCGCCAGGACCAGCTTCCAGCCCGTGACGGGCGAACGGTTGCCAGGAACGCTTCTTCCATGCCGTGACGGTCCGCGTCCGCTTCGGCTTCGACAGCGTCGGCGACCAGCGCGGCGAGCGCGTTTGCGTTTCGCGCGTTTCGTGATGCGCTCATGGGGGGAGGGTGGACCTTTCGGGTAACCTGATTCCAGGTCGATCAAAAGAGATTCCTTACACGGGTCCGGCGCCCCGCCGGCAGGCGCGGAGCTTGGCGGAAGACGGTCCTCAAACCACTTTGCCCAAGTCTCAATACAGATGGGCCGTTCCTTCGTTGGCGGTGCCGATGTTGCGGTCAACACGCTGCGGGTTGGGTTTGTTCCCCCGACTCGGGGCGTAGAACTTCGCCCCGCGGATTGAATGCGGAATGCCAAGCCGTTCCTCGACGACGGCAAGGTCGTCTTTCAAGCGTTTGCGTTCATCCCGCTCCTTCGGGGAGTAAGGCATCGACCCCATCGAGTCATAGCCGACGCGTTCCTTCAACGTATGGATCGCACTTTTCAGTTCCTCGCGCCTCTTCTCTAGGCTAATCTGTTCTGACGGCGACAGAATCTCGGGGCCTCCCCCTTCCCTTCTTGGCGTTCTATCCTGATTACATTCTTCTTTGGTGTCGCTTGCTTGTCGCTTGCTTGTCGGCTGACGGTCGTTTTGTTTGTCGTTTGGATGGTCGTCCTTCGGCGCGACGATTGAGAAAACCCTTGAATCTTCGAGGCGCGCGACGGTGTGAAGGTTTGTCGCTTTGAATGTCGCGAGCTTCGCCGTCTTTAGGAAGGTTTTGGCCGTTCGATACTCGCGAGGCGACAACTTGAGTGTCGTTTTCACGTCGTCCTTGCCGAGCCAGCACTCGCCCTGAGCCAGCCCATTGACGCTCACGCCCTCGCGATAGCGGGCACGGTAGGCGATCAGACAGAGCAGCCGGAAGGCGTTGGGCTTTACGCGCAGCAGGTCGAGGAACTCGTCGGTTCGCCAGACGATGAAATAACCGTGGCGGTGACTTGGTGGTGAAGTGTTCACGCTGCAAGTGCGGTTTTAACGGCAATTCTGCCCGTGGACGCGCCGGAGCGGGCGGGCCGCTGTCCTGACCCATTCGCGCCGGAATCGTCGCTCTGGCGGGCGTCTGGCCCGACAGACCTGCAATAGGTGCCCATCAATTTGGCGATGACATTCCGGCCCCAACGCGGCGGCTTGTCCGCTCCAAAAATCCGCAGGTAAGGTCCGCTGACACTCCACGCGACGAGCCGGACGCCTTTCATCCGCGAAAGCTGCCGCGCGTGCTCCGGCCTGTGGACCTGGACGTGGATGTCACCCTTGTCCACCTGCCAAACGACGGGCGGGTGGCATTGCGCCGCAATCGCAGGCACCTTGAACCGCGGCTCCGTCCCGGCGAAGGCCGACGCGCCGCGGTTGAGTTGAACCGTCCTCACGCCGCGCCTCCCTTCTGCGTCCGCGCCTCGGAGATTTCCGCGGGCGGGTTGCTACTCAGCCACTCGACGAGCGACGCCGCATCCACGAGGCGCACGCCGCGGCGCGTGCCGGGCCGCTTGAGCGAATGGGACCGCACGTGGCCGGCCTTGACCGCGAGCCACATTTGCGAGCGGCTCAGGCCGGAGAACCAGCACAGCTCGCCGCTACGCGGCAGCCTCAGGAAGCGGGGTTGAAGTTGCGGTTGCGACGCGCCCACTGCCGCGTCGTCTGGCAGGACAGCATTCTGGCCGCTGTCTGGCTCGCGAGACTCGTGCTTCATGTGCAACGAGTCTCGCGCAAGTTCGCGGAAGAACCAGATGGGTTGGGATTATCTAAATCGGAAGCCTACTACTCCACGATAGGCCGGTTTCGAGGCGGGTAATCTTCGGGCTCGCTCGCCGAGGAATGTTCTTCGGTCCTAGGCGCCTTCCAAGCCGGACGTTTTCGCCGCAGGTAATCGAGGGGCTCGGTCGGCATCGACTCAAGCCATTCTTCATACAGGAATGTTAACGCATGATTCGCAGACTCAAACTTCCCGCCAGTTCGAGCGAATCCGTGCCTTCCAATCCGTTCCCGCGCGGCTTTCCTTGCGTGGAACCAGTCAGCCTGGTCTTTGTAGAGCGGCTTGCCCAAGAGAAACTCCGTGAACGCTCGGGCCAGTGGTGGACTGAATCCGAGCGGATCGAGAAGCCGCCACGCTACGAGTTGGCGCAGGTGCATCTGGCGAAGCGAGCCCGTGTTCTTCCCGTGACCGACACGAGAAGTCATCGCGGAGTTGGGATGGTGCTTTTCCAACCAGAGGCGAAAGGCCTTCGCCAATTCTAAAACTGAAAGATTCCAGTCCAACCGGAACAGGGCCAGTGAATGCGAATCGCTAATCGGAAAATGAGGCCTCTCTGCCAAATGTCGGAACGTCCAAGCGTTGGCTTGGACGTAATCAGGATCTGTCCCGATGCTTGGCGCCATGTCCTCACGGTTTTCCCGCTGAAGCGATTCACGCAGGTATGTTGATTCATCATCAGATGGCCAAAGGAACTCCATGCGTCGCCTTCGTTCCTCGGCTGAGATGGCTGTCTTGAACGGCCGCAAAGGCCACTCGGGACTGAATTGGAAGAGATGGCCGGACGTGATGTCCGATGAACCGATGTGAACGAGTTTCGGGCGAATCTTTGCAACGAGGGTCTTGAACGACTTGGCCTTGCATCCTCGGCGAAGTGACAGCCCGTGATCTCGTAGCACTCCAACCTGACGCGCCTCTTCCCAGTAGTAAAACTCGTCCCACTCGTCAGCGCGCAATCCCGAAACGTCGAAGTCGAAGTCGTCGAGGGACAATTTGGGACAGCGTTTCAGTCGTTCGCGCGCGGATGCGACGAAGCGTTCAAAGTTGCCCTCGATGTAAGGGAACTTCTCCGGCCCGCACGCTTTCAGCCTGTCGAGAAACCGCTGGTGCAACTCGGGCATTTTCTTCGCGGTCGCAGTCATGGCGCTTGGGCGAGTCCCCTTTTGTTTGCGTCCGATTTTTCTGGATGCCGTGAATGCGATGCGCCGGGCCGTTGGGGGTGGTGCCGGACACACAGCAACGAGAAGGCAAAATGCAAACGGGGCTGCTTTCTTGATTGAGCCAGGAGAACTACACTTTCAATCCCGGCAGCGTGTTCACGGCAGCGCGGAGCGTCTCCAACTCGGTGCGTGTGTAGCGGTCGTTCACCGAGTCGCTCTTGTGGCCCGTGAGCTTCTTCCGCAATTCCTGCGTCACGCCCGCGTTATGCATGGTCGAGTTGTAGGTGACGCGCAGCGCATGGAACGAAAGCCGCGAGAGCTTGCGCCGGCCGCCAGTTTGCACGGCATCATTTCCAACGCCCGCCGCTCGCATCAAGGCCAGAAACTGCCTGCTCAAGCCGCTTCGTCCGCCCACCGGCACCGCCGCGAGCCTCGGGCATAGCGGCCCGCCCGTGTCGCCTGCCAGCCTCGACAAGTGAGCATCCAGCGACGGATGGAGGGGAATCTGCAATTCCTCGCCAGTCTTCTGCGGCGCGACGCGCAGGCAACCCGCCGCAAGGTCCACGTTCTCCCAAGTGAGCGTCACGGCATCGGAGAGCCGCAGGCCCGCGTAGTAGCCGAGCAGGATGGCCGTTCGCCACTCGCCCTCGGCCACCTTGTGCAGAATCGCGACTTGTGCCGGCGTGAACGTCTTGCGGCGAACCTGCTTCACACGCTCCGGCAACTCAACCGAAGTCACCGGATTCGTGGCTACAAGGCCAAGCCGCCGCGCGGAGTTGAACACGGTTGAAAGCGTTTTCATTTCAACGACGCGAGTAGCCGGGGCAAGCCCTTCCTCCGCCAGCATGTCGTGAAACCTTTTGCAATCGGCGGGCGAGATGGCCGTGATGGGCAACTCCGCTCTCTTGTCGAGGAAGGCGAGGAATCGGTCCACCGTGCCATTGTAACGGATGCTCGTGCCTTCCTGCTTGGCGAGCGTCTTGCCGCGGAGCCACTCGGCGCAGAACACGCGCACCGTCTGCACGCGGAGCTTTTCACCCGTCGTCCGTTCGAGGATGCCGCCGATCACGTCGCGGCTCACGGCTTCCGTCAGCGTTGCTTCACGGCCCATGCTTGCGGCGCGCTCAAATTCAAGGGCCGCAGCAAGCGCCTTGCTTCGGTCCCGGAGCTTGGTAGATTTCTTCCGCCAACGGTTCTGTTCGTCACGATAAACGGCGGTCCAAAAGGGACTTTGAGGGTGTTTCCAGACTGTTGCCATAAGCTAGTAAGCAAAGAAGTAAGAAATGCGGCGATGATTGTCAACGTTCAACCAAGTGTTTTCCTGTGGGAAACGGGGTGTTTCTAGGACGGAATTGAATCGGCGGTTCAATTCCGTCCCCAGCCACCACTTCAGAGCCCGGGATCACGACGCGGCCACGGACGCTCCCGTCAGCGCTGCAGACCGCTCCACCGACGCCAATGCGCATGGACAAGCTTCTCCTGATCGACGACGAGGCGGACGTGCAATACAGCTTCCGCCGCATCTTCGACTCGCCGGACATCGCGCTCACGACCGCGTCCAGCGGCGAGGAGGGGTTGCGTCTGCTTCCCAAGCTCAAGCCCGACCTCGTGATCACCGACGTGCGCATGGGCGGCATGAACGGCCTCGAAACCCTGCGCCGCCTCCGCCAATTCGACGCCAGGGTGCCCGTCATCATGATGACCGCCTACGGCACCACGGCGACGGCGATCGAGGCCATGAAGCTCGGCGCCTATGATTACATTCTCAAGCCCTTCGACGTGCCGAAGCTCAAGCAACTCGTCGGCGACGCGTTGAACGCCGCGCGTGCGATGCGGCAGGTCGTGAGCTACCAGCCGCTGCTCGAGTCGGAGGATTACGACCTCGGCATCATCGGGCGCAGCGACGGGATGCAAAGCGTCTTCAAGCTCATCGGCCAGCTCGCGACGTCCGATGCGACGGCGCTCATCACGGGCGAAAGCGGCACCGGCAAGGAACTCGTGGCCCGCGCCATCTACTCGCACAGCGCGCGCGCCGGGAAACCCTTCCTGGCCGTAAACTGCGCCGCGCTGCCGGAGCATCTCCTCGAGAGCGAACTGTTCGGCCACGAGAAGGGCGCCTTCACCGGCGCCCACACGCAGCGCATCGGGCGCTTCGAGCAGTGCCACGGCGGGACGCTCTTCCTCGACGAGATCGGCGACATGACGATCGCAACGCAGGCGAAGGTGCTGCGCGTGCTGCAGTCCGGCAACTTCGAGCGCGTCGGCGGCAACCAGCCCGTGCACGCCGACGTGCGCATCATCGCGGCGACGAACAAGGCGCTCGAATCCGCAGTGGCAAGGCGCGAGTTTCGCGAGGACCTGTTTTACCGGCTCAATGTCGTGCGCATCCAGATGCCGCCGTTGCGGGAGAGGCGCGGCGACGTTCCGCTGCTCGTGGACTACTTCCTCAAGAAACATTCGCAACGGGCGAAGCATCCCGCAAAAAAACTCGTGCCCGACGTGCTTCGCGCGCTCGAGCAGCATCCGTGGCCGGGCAACGTGCGCGAACTCGAAAACGTCATCCAGCGCGCGCTGGTGATGGCGAAAGGCGACACGCTCACACTCGCAGACCTGCCCGCGGAACTCACGCAGCCGGGCCGCGGCGCGGCGCCGGCCTCCGCCACCCCACGCGGCGAAACGGCCACGGGTCCAGCCGCGCCGACCGACATCGCCAGCATGGCGCAGACGCTGTTCACGTGGGCGCGCGCGAACTCTCAACTGAAGATTCTTCCCGCCGTCGAGCGCGAGCTCATCAGCGAGGCGTTGCGCCAGACCCGCGGCAACCAGGTGCAGGCCGCAAAACTCCTCGGCATCACCCGCGCGACCCTCCGCAAGCGCGTCGAGAAGTTTGGCATCCGGCAGGAGTTGAGCATTCAGTAAGGGACAAGGTTCGGTGGTCACAAGGTCAGCGCTCGGACTCGTGAAAGCGCACGTCGGCTGACGAGATCTGCATCCTGAACACTGGATGCTCCTTTCGCCGCCGCGTCTTCAGATCGCCGCGTTCAATGCTTCACCCAATTCCTCCCGCGTCAGCGCAACCGGGTTTGCCTTCATGCTGCTCGATTCGATGGCGCGCTCGACGATGGACGGCACGTCCGGTCGCTGAAGATTCCAGGCGCGGAGCGGCCGGATTTCCAGCGCGGCGCAGAGGTCGCGGACCCACGCGACACCGTCGCCGGGCGCGGCTTGCGGGCGCCCGGTCAGCACGCGCGCGACGCTTTCGTATCGACGCAGCGCGTCCGAGTCCGGCGCGCGGTCGCGCAGGGCTCGGATGTTGGCTTCCATGACGTGGGGCAGCAGCGCGGCGCAAACAACGCCATGCGGCGCGGCGAACATCCCGCCAATCGCCGCGGCGAACCCGTGCACGGCGCCGAGTCCGGCGTTGGCGAGCGCGAACCCGCTGAAGAGGCTCGCCACGGCCATGTCCTCGCGCGCCACCGGATCGTCCCCGCGCTCGAACGCGCGGCGGAGCGAGCGGGCGGCGCGGCGGAGTCCCTCGGCGCAAAGCCCATCCGTCATCGGGTTGGCGCGCGGTGTGACGAACGGCTCGATGAGTTGCGTGAGCGCGTCCATGCCGGTGCTCGCGGTGAGGTCGCGCGGCAGTGCGCGCGTGAGTTCCGGGTCCACGATGGCAACGCGCGCGAGGAGGAGCGGGCTGCGCAGGCTGGCCTTCACGCGATGCTGCGGCGAAGCGAGGACGGCGTTGCGGGTGACTTCCGCACCTGTTCCCGCGGTGGTGGGGATCGCGATGAAGGGGAGCCCGGCGCGGTGCAGCGGCAGTCCGCGCCCGACGACTTCGAGGTGGTCGAGCACGCCCGTCTCGTGAGTCGCGAGGACGGCGATGGCCTTGCCGCAATCGATGGGGCTGCCGCCGCCGAGGCTGATCACCATGTCGCTGCGGAGCTCGCGCGCGAGTCGCGCGCCGGTGGCAACGAGTTCAACGCTGGGTTCGCCGGGAGCAGGGAAGGTGGCGGGGTCGATGCCGCGGTCGCGGAGTTGGCGCTCGAGGCTGGCGGCGCGGGAAGGCGTGCTGCCGGTCACCACGAGCGCCCGCGTGCCGAACTCGCGCGCGATGCCGGCGGCTTCGCGGGATTTGCCGGGGCCGAAAACGATGCGCGCCGCGGTGGCGAATTCAAACGGGGTCACGCCTCGGCGGGTGTTGTGGGGCTCGGCTCACCACGAGCCGTCCACAAGCAGCGTGGTGGCGTTGCGGGCGAGGTCTTCGGCGAGCATCGGAATGGCCTGCCGCTCGGCGCTCGGGAGGTCGGTGCCGGCACGGACAGTGGTCCGGCCGCGCACTTCGCGGTCGAGGAGGACTTTGCCCGAGCTGCGCTCGACGGCTTTGACCCGTGCGATGAGTTGCAAATTGAAGTCGCGCGCGGTGATCACGTCGCCGGGCTGGAAGGAGATGCCGTCGCGCTCGAGTTTCAAGATGGCGCCGGTCATGACGATGTCGCCGCCGCCGCGGGTGTCGAGGCGGAGTGTGCCGTCCTGCTGGAGGCGTTTGCGAAGCGCGGCGTTGACGGCTTCGAGCAGGCGCGGTTCGCGGGTTTCGTTTTTGAAGAAGTCCACCTGCACGGAGCGCGCGCCGGCGGTGGGGCCGCCCGAGGGACCAAGCCGGTAGCCGGCGCAGCCCGAGAATAGCGTCGCACAGGCGAGCGCCGCGGTGGGGAGCAGCCGGGTCACTTTGGGGGCGGCGCGTCGAGTGCCTGAAGCGCGGCCTCGGCCTTGAGGGTCTCGATGCGCGCGCGGGCCTCGATGGCGTAGGGGGAGTTGGGGTCTTTGATGAGCACTTCGTTGTAATAAACGAGCGCGCCGGCGCGCCGGCCCTGTTTGTCGTAGTAACGGGCGATGGTCAGCGCGCCGCGCGCCTGCTCGGTCTTGATCGTGGCCATCGCCTTCTGCGCCTCGGGCACGCGCGCGTCGCCGGGATACAGCGTCGTGAAGTCGGTGAACGCGGCGAGGGCCTTGGCGGCGGCGGACTGGTCGTATTCCGCGGTGCGCGCCTGTTTCGCATAGGCCTGCCCGGCCTTGAACAACGCGTCGGCTGCGACGGACTTGTTGTCGTTGTAACGGTCGGCGGCCTTCTCGTAGGCCTTCACGGCCTGGATGAATGGCTCGTCGTTGTTGAGGAAGCGCGTCTGCTTTTCGCGCGCCGCGCCGATGTTGAGCTGCGCCTGCGGCGCGACCTCGCTGTAGGGGCCGTTCTTGATGACCTTCTCGTAGAGCGCGGCCGTCTTGTCCATGTCCGCCCAATAGGGCACGAGGCCGGCGATCTTGAATTTCTGCCCGGCGAGGTATCGGTTGGCGATTTCGAACTGCCGCTTGAGCACTTCCTGATAGTTGTCCACCTTCGGATACTTCTCGATCAGGTTTTGATACGACTGGAAAGCCTGCTCGTCCTTGCCTTTCGCCTCGAGGCATCGGCCAAGCAGATAATAGGCCTGCGGGGCGAAGTCGGACTCGGGCCACTTGGCAAGGAGGTGATTCGCGCACTTCGCGGCGAGGCCGTAGTCCTTTTTCTCGAATGCTCCCTGTGCGACCTCGAGTTGGAGCCGGGCGTTTTTGCGCTGCCACGCTCCGCTCTTCGAACCGTAAGGCTCATAAGTCCAGCCTTCTCCGGGGCGATAGATGAGCGGCGCCGGGGAGGCGGTGGGGAACGCGAGCCACACGAGCGCGACGAGCAGAACCGGGACACTTCGTTTCATGGAGCGCGACTGTAGGAAGCGGGTGCCGCGGCGTCAAGGCAGAGCACCGTCCGCGCGGGCGCGACCATCGCGCGTCGAGCGCGCGGAATGGGAGGAAAGGCTTGCATGTCTCAAAGTGGATGCGGATAGTCGCCGCGTCCAGTCGCCCGGCGTGCGAGGCGCGCGAGTGGAAAGTGGTGACGGTCGAAGCCATGAGCCGCAGTTGCGTGAAGGTGAGTTACTCGGGCCGGGTGCAGGGCGTCGGATTTCGCCACACGGTCCGGTCGCTCGCCGCGGGATACGAACTGGCTGGAACGATCCGGAATCTGCCCGACGGCACGGTGGAACTGGTTGCCGAAGGGACGCGGGACGAACTCGAGGCTTTCCAGGAAGCCATCCGTGATTCAGGCCTCGGCCGGTTCATCGAGAACGAGACGGCCCGGTGGCATGAAGCGCGCAGCCAGTTACGCGGATTCGAAATCGTGCGGTGACGCCGCCCTGACCAGCGGCCGTTAGACATGAGATACGCCATCCTCGCCGACATCCACGGCAACCTCGAGGCACTCCAAGCCGTCCTCGAGGACTGCAAGCAGCAAAAGGTCACCCACTACTGCTGCCTCGGCGACGTGGTCGGCTACAATGCCAATCCCAAGGAGTGCCTCGACTACATCAAGGGCACCGGCATACCCGTCGTGAAAGGCAACCACGACGAATACTGCTCGGTCGCAGCCGCGCTCGATGGCTTCAATCCCCACGCCGCCGAAGCCGTTGCATGGACCCGCGCGCAACTCACTGAGGAGGACACGCAATGGCTCCGCGACCTGCGCTACATCCGGCTCGTGGCTAGTTTTACAATCGTCCACGCGACGCTCGACGGCCCCAAACGCTGGGGCTACGTGTTTGACAAGCTTGCGGCCGCCTCCAGCTTCACCTACCAGAACACCGCCGTGTGCTTCTTCGGTCACACCCACGTGCCCGTCGCATTCATCCGCGACAGCCAGGTCCGCGGCGGCACCTACTCCAAGTTCAAGGTCGAGCCGGGCAAGAAATACTTCGTGAACGTCGGCTCCATTGGTCAGCCGCGCGACGGCAATCCCAGGGCGGCCTACGTCGTGTATGACCTCGACGAATCCACGATCGAGTTGCGACGGATCGACTACGACATCGCCACCACCCAGGCCAAGATTCGCGCCGCCGGGCTTCCCGAGCGCCTCGCCGAACGCCTCGCACTGGGCAAGTGACGCCCGGCGTTCAGCGCCGCGTCTACCTGCCGGTGAACATCCTCCTCCTCAAACCCAGCTCCCTCGGTGACGTCGTCCAGGCGCTGCCCGTCCTGCGGCTGCTCCGGCTCCGGTTTCCCGGGGCGGCCATCCACTGGTGGATTTCCGCCGAGCTGAGCCCGCTGCTCGAAGGCGACCGCGACCTCACCGGCCTCGTGCGGTTTCACCGCGAGCACTGGACGTCGCCGCTCAAGTGGGCCGCGCCCATCCGCAGCGTCCGCGCGGTTCGCGCGATGAAGTTTGACTGGGTCATCGACTTGCAAGGGCTCGCCCGCAGCGGCGCATTTGCATGGCTCTCGGGCGCGAACCTCGCCATCGGCATCGAGCTCCAGCGCGAAGCCGCGCACGGATTCTACGACATCGCCGTGCCCCGCCCGTCGCCCGACGCCCACGCGGTGGACTGGTATCTCGCGGTGCTCCGCGCGCTCGACGTGCCGGTGCACTGGAACTTCGAATGGCTTCCCGCACGGCCCGAAATCGCAGCGGCCGTGCGCCAACGGATCCCCGCGGACGCCGCGCGGCTCGTGGCGCTCGTGCCCGGCGCGCGGTGGGAAAACAAACGCTGGCCCGTCGGCAACTTCGCCGACCTCGCCCGTCAACTCGCGGCGCGCGATCCGGCGGCGCGTTTCGTCATCCTCGGCAGCCGCGGGGACGCGCCGCTCGGCGAGGCGATCCACCGCGCCGCGCCCGGCCGGTGCCGGAATCTCGCGGGCCAGACGACGTTGCCCGAGATGGTCGAGTGGCTGCGCTGCTGCGATGCCGTGGTCACAAACGACACCGGCCCGATGCACATTGCCGCCGCGCTGCGCAAACCCGTTGTCTCGCTCTTCGGCCCCACGTCGCCCGCGCGCACGGGCCCCTACGGCCAGCTCGGGCGCGCGCTGCGCCATCCGTTGCCTTGCGCCCCGTGCATGAAATCCGATTGCTCGAATCCCCGCGCGCTCGAGTGCCTTCACGCCGTCACGCCGGACCGCGTGTGCGGCGCCGTGCTCGCGCTCGCGGTTCCTGACGCCGCCACCTAGCCGTGCCGCCAAAAGACGCTCGAAATCCGGTTGGCGCCGGGTAAGCTGCCCGCGCCTCCGGCCGGAACCATGAACCGCAAGCACCGGACCGCGGCAACGGGACGCGAGGCGGTGGCGCGGCCGGTGACTCCCGAACAAATCGCGGAAGCCCGGCGTCGGTGATCGGAGTTTGTCCAGAAGAAGATTTCGCGATGAAGAAGCCGCACGTTCATTCCAACGAGCCGACGGCGAAACCGGATGGTTGCGCGGCGGATTCGAGACAGGCGCTTCCGTCCGCACGCCGCACATTGAACGTGGAAACGAGCGAGGCGGCGCGGTTCGCCCGTCTGTTCCTCCTGTGCCTCACGCTGACGGCCGCCGGTTGCTCCACGTTTGACCGCGATTGGAAGCTCTTCGCCGGCATCACGCCCGCGCCCGGGTCCGTCGAAGGCCGGTGGGAGGGCCGCTGGAAGAGCGATCACAACGGCCACAACGGCAAGCTCCGCTGCGTGATGCTCCGCACGGGGACGAACACCTACACCGCGAAATTCCACGCGAAGTATCAGGGCATCCTCAGCTTCGGTTACACGGTGCCGCTCGAGATGCGCGAGGAATCGGGCCGGTTTCAGTTCACGGGCCACGCCGACCTCGGCGCGCTCGCCGGCGGCCTTTACACCTACGAAGGCCACGCCACCACCACGAATTTCTTCTCCACCTATCGCTGCCCGAGCGACTGGGGCACGTTCCGCCTCGAACGGCCGAAACGGTAATGGTTCCGTCGCCGCCGAGCCGATCTCAGATCGTGCTTGATGCGCGCGGCACTCCCGCTACCTTCGCGCCCATTATGCCTCTGACATCACCGTCCGTTTGCCGGAATTCCACGCCCGCAAACCGCGCCCTCCGCGGCGGCTTCGCGCTCGCGCTCATCGTTTTGCTCCCGCTGGCGCCGGCGCGCGCTCAACAGCCCGCGCCGAACGCCGACGCGCCCACCAACGCGCTCGCGTTCCGCATCACGAACACGAACGACCCCATCGAGCGCATCAAGGACGAGGGCCTCAACCGCTCGCAGGTCATGCAGACGCTCAGCTACCTCACGGACGTGATCGGCCCGCGACTGACCGGTTCGCCCAATCTCAAGCGCGCGAACGAGTGGACAAAGGAGAAGCTCACGTCGTGGGGCTTGCAAAACGGCCGGCTTCACGCGTGGGGCCCGTTTGGCCGCGGCTGGTCGCTCAAGCGGTTCTCCGCGCAAGTCATCGAGCCGCAGGGCATCCCGCTCATCGCGTTCCCCAAGGCGTGGTCGCCGGGCTTTGACACGCCGCTCACTGCGGATGTCGTTTACATCGACGCCGCCACCGAGGCCGACCTCAAGAAATACGAGGGCAAGCTCAAGGGCGCGATTGTGCTCGCGAGCCCCGGCCGCGAACTGAAGGCCCACTTCGAAGCGCAAGCCTTCCGGGTGGACGAAGCCGGCCTGCTCCGCATGGCGAACGCCGCGCCGCCCGGCGCCGGAACCGTGCCGACCGTCCCGCCGCCGAGCCGCTCCACGAGCCAGACTTCGCCCGAGCGACGCGCCGCCGCGCTTGCCGCCGCCCAGCTCGCCTCGCGCCGTGTGCCGTTCATCGTGAAGGAAGGCGCCGCGCTCATCGTGGACCCGAGCCGCCGCGGCGATGGCGGCACCATGTTCCTCGCGTCCGCCAGCATTCCGAGCACCGGCGGCGGCTTCTTCTCGCGCTCCTCGCCGTGGGCCACGAACGCGGGCAACATCCCGCCGCAGATCGTGATGTCCGACGAGCATTACAACCGCCTCGTGCGCATGGCGCAGGCCGGCGAGAAGCTGAAAATGCACGTCGAGTTGCAGGTGCAGTATCACAACGACGACCTCATGGCCTACAACACCATCGCCGAGATTCCCGGCACGGATCTGAAGGATGAGATCGTGATGCTGGGCGCACACATGGATTCCTGGCACAGCGGCACCGGCGCCACCGACAACGGCTGCGGCGTCGCCGTCTGCATGGAAGCCGTGCGCATCATCCAGGCCGCCGGCCTCAAGCCGCGCCGCACCATCCGCATCGGCTTGTGGACGGGCGAGGAGCAAGGCTTGCTCGGCTCGCGCGCCTATGTCCGCGACACCTTCGGCACCGTCACCACCATCACGAACGCACCGCCGGCCACGAAGGACGGCGACAAGAAAGACGAGAAAAAAGCCGAAGCCAAAACCGACGCCAAGGCCGACGCCAAGGCCGAAGCCAAGGCCGACGACAAGGGCGGTGAGAAGGGCGGCAAGCGATTCGGCGGCGGCTTCGGACAGGGCGGACCCGGACGCTCCAACTCGCGGCTCGTGACCAAGCCCGAATACGACAAGTTCGCCGGCTACTTCAACCTCGACAACGGCTCCGGGCGCATCCGCGGCGTTTACATGCAGGGCAACGAGGCCGTGCGCCCCATCTTCCGGCAGTGGCTTGCGCCCTTCCGCGACATGGGCGCGGACACGCTCACCGCCAACCTCACCGGCGGCACTGACCACCTGAGCTTCGACGGCATCGGCCTGCCGGGATTCCAGTTCATCCAGGACGACCTCGAATACTTCACCCGCACACACCACTCGAGCATGGACGTCTACGACCGCGCGCAACCCGACGACCTCAGGCAAGCCTCCGTCATCATGGCGTCGTTCGTCTTCAACACCGCGATGGCGAAGGACAAGCTCCCGCGCAAACCGGCCCCCGCGCCCCGGCGGTAGTCGCGGCGGCCGCGCCCCGCCTCGAAATCCGACTTTGGACTGCGGCGGCAAGCGAAGCTCGACGCCGCACTTCCGCGGCTTCAAACACATCGGCGAAGTGACCGATCCCGACGACGGCCTCGTGTGGCGGTGGGAGCTGAGCTGCGCAGGAGGGCGGCGGCGTCCCGTCAGCCGGACCCTTCGAGTCGTGGGCCGCGGAACTGCGCGAGCATGGGTTCGCCGCGAGCGCCGACGCATTTGACGCCTTGGACCGAACGGCGCGGACAACCTCGTCCGAACACGCCGGCGAGTTTGCCCGCGCGACGCCGCCTCACCCCACGAACGGAAACAGCCGCTTGAATTCCGCCTTGTCCGGCTGGCGGCCGTATTCGGTGAGTTCGAAGGCCTCGGCGTGTTTCACCTTCGCGCCCGCGTCGGCGCCATACCACTCGACGAGCTTGGGGCGATAGCGGTTGGCAAGCGAGAGATTGCGCCCGGCGTGCGCGGCGCGGACGGCGGCGACGCGCTTCACGCGGTCCTCGGGCGTCTTCGGCAGCAACCCGGCGTGTCCGAGCGCTCCGCCCTCGAGGAACTGCGACTCCATCACGGCGAGCGCGTCGAGCTTCCTTTCCATCACCGGGTCGATGTTGATCGCGATGTCGGGCGCGGACGGGTTGGGTTTCTGGAAACGGTCCGTGTAGTAGAGGAAGACCGGGTTGGACTTCAGCGGCGGCACGTCTGGCGTGATGAACGGCACGGCGACCATGTAGCTGGCGTCCTGCACGAGGATGCCGGTGTAACGGTGGTCGGGATGGTAGTCGTTCGGCCGCGGCGCGAAGACGAGGTCGGCGCGCCACTCGCGGATGAGGCGGGTGATCTTGCGGCGGTTTTCCAGATTCGGCTCCAGCTCGCCGTCGTGGATGTCGAGCACCTCGACGTGCGTGCCGAGGATGCGCGAGGCTTCCTGCACTTCGCGCATGCGGCGCAAGGCCAGCGGACCGCCGGCTTCGCGCCAGTGGCCGATGTCACCGTTGGTCACGGAGACGAACTTCACGTGGTGCCCGAGCGACGCCCACAACGCGCCGGTGCCGCCCGCCTGCAACTCGCAATCGTCCGGGTGCGCGCCGAAACAAATGATGCGCAGCTTGCCGTCCGCGGGCGGAATCTTGCGTTCATCCGCGGCGAACGCGGGCGCGAAGGCCAGCCCCGCGGCGGCTTGCGGGGCGAGCGCGAGAAACTCCCGGCGCGAACGGCCGGGCAGCGTGACGGTCGGAGAGGTTGAGGTCATCAAGTTAGAAGCGTTCAGTGCTTGAGCTTGGTGGTGAGTTTATCGAGCCACGCCGAGCAGCCCCAGCCGGCGGAGACCAGGGCCTTCATCAAGAGCCCGCCAGTCAATCCGACGATGAGGAAGACGAGTCCGGAAAGCGCCGCCATGCCGATGCTCCGAAGCAGCGGGAGAAAGTCTCCGGTGATCATCGCGACGACCAGCCCGAGGCAAAGGGCGAGGACGACAAAACCCCGAAGGCCGCGCCACACGCCTTCCACGTAGTTCGGGTCTTCGTCCCAGTGCATGGTGCGGGGATGTTTGCGCCCAATCCGCGAGGACTTCAACAGATTCCTCGGGCGCGGCAGCCCGCGGCCCGCCTTCGACGGGTCCGGTTCAAGCCCGCTTCCTCCCCGGCTGCTGGCCAACATTCCCTCGCCACTCCATGCCGCGCTTGCCAGACTTGCGGCATGAACCAGCCCGGCAAGCCGCGCGTCCGCTACGCGCACACCAACCTCATCGCCCGCGACTGGCAGGCGATGGTGACGTTCTACTGCGAAGTGTTCGGCTGCGAACCGGTCAGCTCCGAGCGCGACCACCACGGGCCGCACATTGACTCGCTCACGGCCATGCCGGGCGCGCGCATCCGCGGGCGGCACATCCGGCTTCCCGGCCACGGCGCGAACGGACCGACGCTCGAAATCTTCACCTACAACGACCCGTTGCCCGCGCCCCCGGCGGCGCTGAACCGGCCGGGTTTCGCGCACCTCGCCTTCGAGGTCGACAACGTGGAGGCGACACGCGCGGATATCCTCTCGCGCGGCGGCCGCGACGTCGGCGGGCTGGTGACGATGGACATCCAGGGCGCGGGACTGCTCACGCTCGTTTACATGGCGGACCCGGAGGGGAACATCGTCGAGTTGCAGAAGTGGCACTGAGCGGGCGCGCTCACGGCAGCGCGAGCGGCTTGCTCGTCCCGGGATCCAAGGGTGCGGAAGGCAGGTAGCGCGGCACGAGGTCCGCGATGCTCGACGGGCGTTTGCCCAGTTCCAGCTCGTGAAGGCGCGCCGCAAGCGCGAGGATGAGTTCGCGGGTCTGCCTCTGCGAGTTCAGGACTTTCCCCCGGGCGCTGCTCGCGGACCTGCCGGACGGATCTAAAGACCGTGTCATGACCACGGCACCGATGAACTCTCTGATCGTGGCAGTCCTCCGCACCCAATCACGCTCCATCTCCACCGTGGCTTCGAAGGGCTCGCGTTTGGAATCCACTGCGCGCAGCACCTCGATGCCATGTCGACAGTCGTTTGTTCCAA
>VHCN01000072.1 GCA_016871675.1 Verrucomicrobiota bacterium | reverse complement strand
TGTTCGACCGCGTGGACACCACGGCGACGACCTGGCTCGGCCTCACGATGGCCTGCGCGCAATGCCACGACCACAAATACGATCCGATGACGCAGCGCGATTACTACGGGATGATGGCGTTGTTCAACCAACTGCCGGAGAACGGCCTGGCCGGCGGCGGCAAACGCATTCGGGCCGCCGGACCCACGCTTGATCTCTCTTCGCCGGAGCAGAAGAAGCAACTCGCCGGCTGGGAAGCCGAGCTGAAGAATCTGGAGGCCGAGGCGAACCTCGCAGGGAAGCGCGAGGTGGCGTGGACGAACTGGAGCGCGACGGTGGAGACGAACCGCGCCAACCTGCCCCACAACATCACGCCCATTCTCGCGCAGCCCGCAGCCGAACGCAGCGAGGCGGACAAGAAAGCCGTTCGCAGACATTTTGAGGAAAAGGTGTGGCCCGACCTGGCGAAGAAAGACCCGCTCGGCAAGAAAGTCGATGTGCTCAAGGGCAGGATCACCAACCTCAAGAACGAGGAGATGCCGCGCGTGATGGTGATGGAGGACACAAAACCGCGTGACACCTTCATCCTCGACCGGGGCGAATACTTGAAGCCCAAAGCCAAGGTGACGTTCGCGCCGCCGTCGTTCCTGCCGCCGCAGCCGGCCGGCGCGGCCAGCAACCGGCTTGGTTTCGCGCACTGGCTGTTTCAGCCGGAGCATCCGCTCACCGCGCGCGTGCAGGTCAACCGCATGTGGCAATACTTCTTCGGCAACGGCCTGGTGAAGACGGTGGAAGACCTCGGCGTGCAGAGCGAAGTGCCGGTGCATCGTGATTTGCTCGACTGGCTGGCGGTGGAGTTTCGCGAGCGCGCCTGGAGCCAGAAACACATTCACCGGCTCATCGTGACCAGCGCGACGTATCGTCAGAGCAGTCGGGCCACGCCGGAGTTAATCCAGCGCGATCCGGAGAACCGCCTGATGGCCCGCGCGTCACGCTTCCGCATGCCGTCGCTGATTCTTCGCGACGTGGCCCTGTCCGCGAGCGGCCTGCTCGATGCGCGCATCGGCGGAGCGCCAGTCTATCCCTACCAACCCGACGCGGTGTGGGAGACGCTGGCCATCACCAAGGAACGCGACTTCACCTATCCCGCGTCGAAGGGCGCGGACCTGTATCGGCGCAGTCTCTACACCTTCTGGCGGCGCACCGTCGGCCCGGTCAACATGTTCGACGCCTCCGCGCGCCAGACCTGCCGCGTGGGCGCGGGCACCACGTCCACGCCGCTCCACGCGCTTACCACGCTCAACGACGTGACGTGGATGGAAGCGGCGCGTGTGCTGGCGGAGAAGACGTTGCACTCCGAGAGGAGCCGCGACGCACAACTCACCTTCGCGTTCCGCCGCGTGCTCGGTCGCGTGCCGACGAAGAACGACCTGAAACTGCTGGCGCGCGCCTACGACCGCCAGCACGCCATCTACGCTGCTGATGCGGAGGCGGCGACGAAGCTCGTGAGCAGTGGGGCCGCCGCGCGGGACAAGGAGTTGAATCCTGCGGATCACGCCGCGATGAGCACGGTCTGCCTGGCGTTGTTCAATTTGGATGAGGCGCTGACCAGGGAGTGAGGGGGCGGAGTAGTGGAGTGATGGAGTTATGAACGTGAACTACAAAAATCGCAGAAACGTCAGTGGCAGTGCTGGAGGGGCGACAGGCCATCCCTCCACCACTCCATCACTCCATCACTCCGGTTCCACTCCTCCCGCGCCGCTCCCGCGTCGCAACCTCAACCGTGGCTACCAGCAACTCCGCGTCTGGCAGGACGCCATCGATCTCTATCGGCTGACTTGCGAGACCTTCCAGAACTGGCCCTTTGAGCGGAAGAAAATCGTCTCACAGGCGATTGCCTCGGCGGACTCGGTGCATCGCAACATCGCCGAAGGCTACTGCCGGCGGACCATTCGCGAGTATTTACAGGCGCTCAACATCTCGCTCGGCTCCCTCGGCGAGTCGGTCTCTGGTTACTTCGCTTATCAGCGCGCCGGGCAGATTACGCCGGAGCAGTTTGAGATGCTGGACGCGCTCGCCTTCCGCCTGGAGAACGGGATGCTCCGCCTCGTCGAGTCGCTGGAGCGCAAGCGCGACGAGGGAAGCTGGACGGAGGCGGTCGTGCTCCGGGAGTCGAACGAGGTGTACGGCAGCGAGGCGAAGAACTGGATCGCGGGGGAAACGGAATGACGGAGTATTGGAGGAATGATTTTATGAGCCGAAAGCCCACGATTGATTCAAGGATGACCAAAGACGCGAGTCCCATCACTCCTCCACTCCACCACTCCGTTGCCGCCCCACTCACCACTCCACCGCTCCATCACTCCCTTTCCCTCAACCTCCAGCGCGTCACGCGCCGCACGTTCCTCGGCGCCGCCGCGCAAGGCATCGGCGGCATCGCGCTCGCCTCGCTGCTTGGCCGCACTGGTTTGTTCGCAGCGAACGGGCCCTTGAAAGGCAAACAGCCCGGCCTGCCGAACCTCCCGCACTTCGCTCCGCGCGCGAAACACGTCATCTGCCTCTGGCAGGGCGGCGGGCCGTCGCATGTGGACTTGTTCGATCCGAAGCCCGTGCTGGTGGAGGAGTCCGGCAAGGACATCCCCGACAGCATTCGCGGCGCGACGCGGCTTTCCACCATGTCGAGCGGCTACAAGAAATGGCCGGCGGTTCCCGGCATCAAGCCGTTCAAAGCGTGGGGAAAATCCGGCACCGAGATCAGCGAACTGCTCCCGCACATCGGCTCCGTGGCGGACGACATCTGCGTGGTGCGCTCGATGCACACCGAGGCGGTGAACCACGCGCCGGGCGTGACCTTCTTTATGACCGGCTCGCAGATTCCCGGACGCCCGAGCATGGGCGCGTGGCTGGCCTACGGACTGGGCTGCGAGACGGATGAATTGCCCGCGTTCGTCGCCATGACTTCCTCGGACAAAGGCAAGACCTGCGGCCAGCTTTTCTACGATTACTACTGGGGCAGCGGTTTTCTCCCGAGCCGCTACCAAGGCGTCCGTTTTCGCAACACGGGCGATCCGGTGCCGTATCTCAACAACCCCGACGGCATGAGCCGCGAGGGCCGGCGCGCATTGCTCGACGACATCCAGGCGATGAACGCCGAACACTTGAAGCACTACGGCGACCCGGAGATCGACACGCGCATCGCGCAATACGAGATGGCCTTCCGCATGCAGGCCAGCGTGCCCGACCTGCTCGACTTCTCGAAGGAACCAAAGAGCGTGATCGACCTCTACGGCCCCGATGCGTTGAAGAAGGGCACCTACGCGAACAACTGTCTCATCGCGCGGCGGCTTGTGGAGCGCGGCGTGCGCTTCGTGCAACTCATGCACAGCGGCTGGGATCAGCACGGCAATTTGTTCACGCAACTCGCCGAGCAATGCAAAGACACCGACCAGCCCAGCGCCGCACTGGTGATGGACTTGAAGCAACGTGGTCTGCTCGACGACACGCTCATCCTGTGGGGCGGTGAATTTGGCCGCACGCCCTTCGGCCAGGGCGATCCGGCAAAGCCGACGGGCCGCGATCATTTCGGACGCGCCTACAGCATGTGGCTGGCGGGCGGCGGCGTGAAGCCCGGCAGCGTCTTCGGCGAGACCGATGACTTCGCGTGGAACATCGTGCGTGACCCCGTGAGCGTGCATGACATGCAGGCGACCATGCTGCACCTCTGCGGCCTGAACCACGAGGCGCTGACGTATCGCTACCAGGGCCGCCAGTTCCGTTTGACCGATGTGCACGGTTCCGTGGTGAAAGGGGTGCTGGCTTGAAATTCACGCAAGAAATAACCACGCAGGACAAAGCCGGCGACGGACTCGCGAGAGTGAACGCCGCGTGGTTGCGTGGCGGACTGGAAAGATGATTCATCAAGACCGCGTGGGGTGGACGGAGCCTAAATACCGAGTTCCGCCCGCCGAGCGCGGGGCCATACGAGTTCAGCGAAGCGCAGCTCGCGCAGATGCTGAAGACTCGGCCGTAGGTGTTCAGTTCAACTACGAATGAAGTCAGACTCGAAGAATGCTCCGGCACACAAATTCACCATGAAAAAAATCGTCTTCACTTTCGACGCGAAGCAACCGATTCCCCTGTTTCCGCCCCCTTCCTTCTGTCAGCAACGGAGAGGCAGGCGGCAAGATGGGGACCATCCCGCGCCCGACATGAAATCACTGTTCGGCCTTCTGATTGCGCTTGGCGTCCTGTTCTCCGGACGTTGTGTGGCGGCGGACCCACCCAACATCCTCCTCATCCTCGCCGACGACCTCGGCTATGGCGACGTGCGCTGCTACAACGAGCGGTCCAAGGTCGCCACGCCGAATCTGGACCGGCTTGCGCGCGAGGGGATGCGTTTCACCGACGCGCACAGCCCCGCCACCGTCTGCACGCCCACGCGCTACAGTCTGCTCACGGGGCAGATGGCGTTTCGCGTGCCGAATGGCGGCACGGTTTTCACCGGCGCCGGCGGGCCGTCTTTGATTGCGCAAGGGAAGCTCACGCTGCCCGCGATGCTCCGCGAGCGAGGCTACGGCACGGCCTGCGTCGGCAAGTGGCACGTCGGCCTGACGTTCTTTGACCAAGACGGGCAGCCCGTGAACGCGGGCGGACTCGCGGCCGTGCGGCGCGTGGATTTTTCGCGGCGCCTGGCGGGCGGGCCGGTGGACTGCGGCTTCGACAGTTTTTTCGGCACGGCGTGCTGTCCCACGACGGACTGGCTCTACGCCTTCATCGAAAACGACCGCGTGCCGGTGCCGCCGGCTGGCCCGCTCGACAAATCCAAGCTCCCCAGGCACGCCTACGCCAACGACTGCCGCGCCGGTCTCATCGCCACGAATTTTCCGATGGAGGACGTGGACCTGGTGTTCCTGAAAAGGAGCCGCGAGTTTTTGGAGCGGCACGTCCGCGAATCGCCGGGCAAGCCGTTTTTCCTCTTTCACTCCGCGCAGGCGGTGCATTTGCCGTCGTTCGCCGCGCCGCGGTTCAAAGGCGCCACCAAAGCCGGGCCGCACGGTGATTTTATTCATCAGCTCGACTGGATCGTCGGCGAGTTGCTCGCCACGCTCGAAAAACTCGGCGTCGCGGACAACACCCTCGTCATTTTCACCAGCGATAATGGGCCCGAGACGACGAGCGTCGTCCACATGCGCGCCGATCACGACCACGACGGCGCGCGACCCTGGCGCGGCGTGAAGCGCGACAGTTGGGAGGGTGGCCATCGCGTGCCGTTCATCGTCCGCTGGCCCGGCCAGGTGAAGCCCGGCACGACGAGCGCTCAGCTCACCAGCCTCACCGACGTGATGGCCACCGTCGCCGCCATCACCGGCGCGCGGCTCCCCGACAACGCCGCCGAGGACAGTTTCAACATGCTCTCCGCGCTGCGCGGTGAAGATCGCGCGTCCATCCGCCCGTATCTGCTCCAGCAGGCGTTCAGCGGCGCGCGCACGCTCTCCATCCGGCGCGGCCCGTGGAAGTATCTCGACCATCCCGGCTCGGGCGGAAACAACTACGAACGCGGCGAGATGAAACCATTTGGCCGGCCCGACACGACGCCGCGCGCGCCGGGCCAGCTCTACAACCTCGAGACCGATCCCGGCGAAACGAACAACCTGTTTGCCGCCCGCCCGGAGGTCGTGAAGGAATTGAGAGCTTTGCTTGACCAGTCCAAAGCCAGCGGGCGCAGCCGGCCCGACTCGTCCACGCCGCCCAAGACCACCGCGCCGATTCCCCGCCAGGCGCGCGACCTTTCCGGCTGGCAGGTTCACATCCAGACCAAGCTGCTCGAATCCGAACCCGCCGACACCGAGCGCGCCCTCGTGCTGCTGAAAAAGATGCTCGACGAAATCGCGCGCGACGTGCCCGCGCCCGCCGTCGCCGAGTTGCGCAAGGTGCCGCTCTTTTTTTCGCCCGCCTACAAGCCTGGCCGGAGCGGCGCGGAGTTTCACCCGGACGCCGGCTGGCTTCGCAACAACGGGCGCGACCCGGGCATGGCGCGGGCCGTCGAGTTTTCCGGCGTGCATGATTTCGAGGCGGAGATGAAGCGGATGCCGAACTTCGCCTTGCACGAACTCGCGCACGCCTTTCACCATCGCGTGCTCCAGGACGGCTTCGCCAACGCGGAAATCAAGGCGGCCTACAATCGCGCCAGGGCCGCCGGCGAGTACGACCGCGTCGAGCGCACGCGCGGCGACGGCAGGCCGAACACCGTCGAGCGCGCCTATGCCATGACCGACCCGATGGAATACTTCGCTGAAACCACCGAGGCGTTTTTCTCGCGCAACGACTTCTTCCCCTTCACCCGCGACGAACTGAAACGGCACGACCCGGAAATGTTCGCCCTGCTCGGAAAACTCTGGGGTGTGGCGCCCGCGCAATGATAGCTCCTTCAACCAGATCCTTGAACAGTCTTCTTTTTCTGTCAGCTCCGCGATGGTTGACGCAAAGAAGGAGTCAGGAAGAAACTTCCTCCCGATGAAATCCTTTTTCCTTCTGGCCGCCGCGCTGCTGCTTGCGCCCAAGTCGTGGAGCGCAGCACCGCCGGTGATTGGTGGATTGGAGCGCGAGGGCACGGAGAATCTTGCGAGTGCGGTGCTGGTAAGTGAACTCGGTTGTGCGGCGTGTCATGCCAGCGGGCAGCCGGCGTTTGCGGCGAAGATGGGGCCGGAGTTGTCCGGAGTCGGCGCACGGTCGAACGGGGCGCATCTGCGGCGGTTTCTGGCGAGTCCTTCGGGTGTGAAGCCGGGGACGACGATGCCGGATGTGCTGGGGCATTTGCCGGAGACGCAGCGCGACGAGGCGGCCAATGCGCTGGCGCATTATCTCGCGACGCTGGGCAAGCCGGTGGCGTCGGGGTTGCCCGGGACGGAGGCGGTCGAGCGTGGGCGGGCTTTGTATCACTCGGTCGGTTGCGTGGCATGTCATTCGTCGGAGAAACCGCTGCCCGGCTCGGTGCCGCTCGGGCCGCTGGCGGAGAAATTCACGCTGTTCTCGCTGACGGAGTTTTTGAAAGACCCGCTCGCTGCGCGTCCGAGCGGGCGAATGCCGGATTCGCATCTGGAGCACGCCGAGGCGGAGGACATCGCGAGCTACTTGCTGCGCGAACAGAAGGTCGCACTCGAGACGTTTCAGCCGGATGCGAAGCTGGCGGCGCGTGGGAAGCAGTTGTTCGTCGAGCATCGCTGCCAAGCATGTCACAGCACGGGCGAGAAGGTTGCGCCGGCGGCGCTGGCGGCCTTGAGCAAAGTGCGCCCGGGCGAGGGTTGCTTGTCGGAGAAGCGCGGGGACTGGCCGCGTTATCCGCTTTCGACGGCACAGCGGACGGCGGTGAAGGCGGCGCTCGCGCAGGAAGCGAAGGCATGGACGCCTGTAGAGCAGGCGCAGCTTTCGTTGACGCGGCTGAATTGCGTCGCCTGCCATCAGCGCGACGGGTTGGGTGGCGTCGCCACAAATCGCAACGAGTATTTCACCGGCAAGGACGAAAACCTCGGCGATCAGGGCCGGCTGCCGCCGCCGCTCACCGGTGTGGGCGCGAAGCTCAAGGCGGCGTGGTTGCGCGACGTGATGGCGAACGGCGCGTCGGCGCGGCCTTACCTCCACACGCGGATGCCGAAGTTCGGCTCCGCCAACACCGAGGCGCTCGCGGGCTGGCTCAGGCAACTCGACACGCTGCCGCCTGCTGAGTTCACGCCCGTTGCCAAGCGCGACAAGCCGCATGAGGCCGGACGTGAACTGGCGGGCAGCAAGGGTTTCAACTGCATCGCCTGCCACACGTTTCGCGAGAAGAGTGCGGGGGCCATCCGCGCGCTCGACTTGATGACAATGACGGAGCGCTTGGAGGAAAACTGGTTCCACCATTACATGACCAGCCCGCAGCGATTCTCGCCGCTCACCATCATGCCGGCGTTTTGGCCGGACGGGAAATCGCCGCTGCCCGAAGTGCTCGGCGGCGACCCTGGCCGGCAGCGCGACGCGCTCTGGCAATGGCTCGCACGCGGCCCCGAGGCCGGCGAGCCGCGCGGGCTGGTGCTGGAGCCGCTCGTGGTGCAGGTGAAAGACGAGGCCGTCATCATCCGGCGCGCGTTCCCCGGCATTGGTAAACGCGGCCTGGGTGTCGGTTATCCCGGCGGCATCAATCTCGCGTTCGACGCGGCGCAGATGCGGCTCGGCTCGTTGTGGAGCGGCGGCTTCATCGAGGCATCCGGCTTGTGGCGCGGACAAGGATCCGGCCAGGCGCGACTGTTGGGAAAAGATGTTGTGAACTTCCCGTCCGGCCCGGCCTTTGCCCTGCTCGACACGCCCGACGCCGCATGGCCCATCCCTGACGACACGCCGCAGCCGTCACCGCATTCGTTCAATGGCTACACCCTCGACGCACAGCAGCGCCCTGCGCTCCGCTACACCGTCAATGGCTTCGCGGTCGAGGATTTCTTCATCGAACGGCGTGACGACGCCGGGAAACTGTTCCTCGAACGAACGTTGAAATTCCCCGCCGCACCACCGCCGGGAATGCACTTCCGCATGGCCGCCGAGAAGGCGATTCAGCCGAGAGGCGAACGTGAGTTTATCGTGGGCAAAGGACTGCTGGTGCGGGTGTCCGCTGCGGCCAGCGTGCGCGACGCGGACGGCGCGCGTGAACTGCTCGTGCCCGTGAGCGGTTCATTCACCATCGAATATCACCTGACCGGAAGACCATGAAGACTGCTGACAGAAAGAAAGGGGCAAAAAGAATGAAGACACTGATGATCAGATTCCTTTTTTTCAGCCCCCTTCTTTCTGTCAGCATTTGCTGCCCGACTGCAACCGCTGCCGAAGATTTCGGCGACACCTGGGGCACGGCGGAGCGGGAGGCGGCTTACTATCGCATCGTCAACGTGCCGATGCCCGGGGGCGTCTATGTCGAGGCGGGCAGTTTCGTGTCGCTGCCGGATGGCCGGCTCGCGGTAGGGACGCGGCGCGGGGAAATTCTGCTGTTCAGCGGCGTGGGCGACGAGAATCCGCGGCCGAAAGTGAGCACGTTTGCCAGCGGGCTGGATGAAGTGCTGGGCCTCGCCTGGCGCGACGGCGCGTTCTACGCCACGCACGCGACGGAGGTCACGCGCATCCGCGACACCAACGCCGACGGGCGCGCGGACCGTTACGACACGGTGAGCGACGGCTGGGGCTTCGGGCATTACCACGAGTTCGCGCTCGGCTCGAAGTTCGACGCGGCGGGCAACCTCTACGTCGCGCTGGGGCTGTCCGAGTCCTACAACTCGAAGGCGCTGTTCCGCGGGTGGGCGTTGAAGATTTCGCCCGACGGCAGGACGACACCGGTTTGCAGCGGGCTGCGGAGCCCGCTCGGCGTGGGCGCGAACGAGCACGGCGAGATGTTTTACGTGGAAAGTCAGGGGCCGTGGAATGGCTCGTGTTCGCTGAAACACCTCAAGCCCGGCGGCTTCATGGGCCATCCCATCAGCTTCAATTGGTATCCCTTCGCGACGAACATGGGCTCCGCCCCCGTCATGCCCAACACGCCCTCGCGCATGGAAACCGAGCGCAAGCGCGTGAAGGAACTCGTGCCCTACGCCGTGGTGTTCCCCTACAAGAAAATGGGCCGCTCGATTTCCGGCTTTGAAGTCTGTCGCGCGGGCGGGAAGTTTGGGCCGTTCGACAACCAGATTTTTGTCGGCGACTATACGTTGAGCATCGTGATGCGCGCGACGACGGAGCAGGTGAACGGCGTGTGGCAGGGCGCGTGTTATCCGTTCCGCGAAGGACTCGGCACCGGGTTGCTCGCGGTGCATTTCACTCCACAAGGCAAACTCATCGCTGGCGGCACGAACCGCGGCTGGCCCGTGCGAGGCATGAAGGACAACCTGCTCCAGCGGCTCGACTGGACCGGCAAGACGCCCTTCGAGATTCTCGACATCCGTGCGCAGCCGGATGGCTTTGTCGTGCGCTTCACGCGCCCCGCCGATCCCGCACAAGCCGCGCGGCCCGAGAGCTACGTGCTCCAGACCTACACGCACATCTACCAGCAAGGCTACGGCAGCCCTGAAGTGGACCAAACGACGCCGACCATCACCGCCGCCGAAGTCGCGCCCGATGGAATGAGCGTCCGCCTGCGCGTGCGGGGACTTGTGCAAGGCCACGTTCACGACTTCCATCTGCGCGACTTCAAGTCTCGCGATGGCGAAGCCTTGCTCCACGACCGCGCTTATTACACGCTGAACGAAATCCCGAGGTGAGCGCATGAAGAACATCGTCGCACTGGTGATCTGGCAGAGAGAAGGGGGCAGAAAGAATTGGTTGGTTCCTGCTCTTGAAGCTCCTGTTTCTTCTGCCCCATTCTTTCTGTCAGCGGCTTCTGTCCGGGTTCTTCTGGCAGCTCTCCTCAGCATTCTTCTCGCGGTCTCTGTCCCGGTCTTCGCGCATCCCGTGCCGCAGAATCCGCAATGGCTGACCTATCCCGGCGGCGACGGCCCCGGCAAAGGCAAACACGTCATTCTCATCGCGGCGGAGCAGGAATATCGCGGCGAGCAGTCCATGCCCATGCTGGCGAAAGTTCTCAGCACGCATCATGGGTTCGATTGCACCGTGCTTTTCGGCGTGAATGAGCGCGGCGAGGTGGATCCCACGATGCCGGTCTATCCCGAGAAGGGAAAAGAGGCGGAGTTCAAGGAACATCACATCCCCGGCCTCGAACATCTTGCCATCGCCGATCTCGTCATCTTTCTCACCCGCCTGCTCACGCTGCCCAAGTCGGAGCAGGAACACATCGTAAGATATGTGGACTCTGGCAAGCCCATCATCGCGCTCCGCACCGCGAATCACGGCTTTCGCGGCGCGCTACCTTACAAAATCAACGGCAAGCAGGTGCGCTGGGGCGAGGACGTGCTGGGCGGCACGTTCCTGAATCATCACGGACGCTGGATGGCCGATTCCACGCGCGGGAAAATCGTCGAGGAGCAGAAGCGCCATCCCGTCCTCACCGGTGTCACCGACATCTGGGGTAACTCGGATGTGTATCGCACCTACAAAGAAGGCGCGGGCCTGCCGGCGGGTTGCACCGCGCTGGTCTGGGGCCAACCGCTCATGGGCCGCCAGCCCGATGACCCGCCGAATGAAAAACTTGAACCGCTCCCGGTCGCGTGGGTGAAGCACTGGCAGACCAGCGGCGGCAAAACCGCGCGCGTCTTTCACTGCACAATGGGCAGCGGCACCGACCTGAAAAGCGCCGGCCTGCGCCGCCTGATCATCAATGCCGCCTATTGGGGCATGGGGATGGAGTCCTCCATCAGCGCCAGTCGCAGCGTGGAAATCGTCGGCAACTACCAGCCGCTCGGCAGCGGTTTCAACTACGAAAAGCTCGGCGTCAAGCCGCGCCCCGTTTCCCACTATCGCTGACCTTGCAATGACTCGAAATCAGCAACATGCGGAGACCGATGGAGTTGCGGGTAACGGACAAGACGATGAACATTGATTCCCTCCAACACGAACTCCGGACGAACGGCCTCGATGGCTGGCTGTTCTTCGATCATCACCTGCGCGATCCGCTCGCCTATCACGTGCTCGGGCTCGACCTGGCCAGCCACGTCACCCGGCGCTGGTATTACTTCATTCCCGCACGCGGCGAACCGCGCGCCTTGATCCACAAGGTCGAACCGCACGTGCTCAATATTCTGCCCGGACAAAAAATCTTCTACGCCCGCTGGCAGGAGCAGGAAACCGGGCTCCAGCAGATTCTCCAGGGCGCGAAGAAGGTCGCCATGCAGTATTCGCCCCGCTGCGCCGTGCCCTACGTCGCCAACGTGGACGCTGGCACCGTGGAACTCATCCGCAGCCTCGGCGTGGAAGTGGTCAGTTCGGCCGAGTTGATCCAGGTCTTCGAGGCGAAGTGGACGCCCGCCCAGTTGGAGATGCACCTCGAGGCGGGCCGCCGGGTGGACGTCATCCGGGCGGAGGCGTTCGACTTCATCAAGCAGTTCACCCTCGCCGGACAGCCCCTGGACGAATACGGCGTGCAGCAGTTCGTGATGCGCCGCTTCAAGGAACGCGGCCTGACCACCAACCATCCGCCCATCGTGGGCGCGAACGTGAACGCCGCGGACTCGCACTATTGTCCGCCGGAAAAGGGCAGCGCCCCAATCCGGCGCGGCGACCTGGTGCTGCTGGATTTGTGGGCCAAGCTCGATCAACCCGACGCGGTCTATTACGACATCACCTGGATGGCGTATTGCGGCGCGCAAGTGCCGGAGCCGATGGTGAAGGCGTTCGCCGTGACCATGGGCGCGCGCGATGTCGGCATCAAGGTGGTTCGGGAAGCCCGCGCGGCCGGCCGCACTCTGCGGGGCTTCGAGGTGGACGACGCAGTCGCCAGCTACATCCAGAGCCTCGGTTACGGAGACAACATCCGGCATCGGACCGGCCACTCCATCGGCCGCGAAGTCCACGGCGTCGGCGCGAACATCGACAACATGGAGACGCACGACGAGCGCCCCATCATTCCGTGGACCTGTTTCTCCATCGAACCGGCGCTTTACCTGCCGGACTTCGGCGTGCGGACCGAGATCAACCTGTTCGTCGAGGAACGCGGGGCGCGCGTGACCGGAGAAATGCAGACGGAGTTTGTCAGGCTTTGAAAGGTTCATGAGAATCAATCCATGAAAGCGATCGCTACTCATCTTTGCGCCGGCCTGGTTTGCCTGCTTTCGGTTCTCCATCCGCAACCCGCCACCGCCGCGCCGCGCCCGAAGCTCCAGATCATCAACGGCAGCAAACAGATGGTGGACGTGTTCTGGCTCAAGGACGACACCGAGCGCGTGCCCAACGGCTCGATTGCTCCGGGAAAGAACACCATCATCACGACAACCCACGGCCACCGCTTCGTCATTGTCGGACAGCAGGACAAGGCCGAGATGAACGTGACCAGCGCCGTGCCGGTGCAAGCCGTGCGCTTCGATCCGCCGGACAAGGACGGTGTGCCGGCATTCTACACTCAGCGGGTCACCGCCCACGGCTATCCGATTGTCGCGTCAGCGAAGGTGAACCCCTACGCGCTCAAGGAAGCCGCCTACCTCGTGGACCTGATGCTCGCCAAGCGACCCGACGTGCGGGAGGCGATGATCAAAAGCGGTTCACGACTCTCGATTCTGGCCTGGAATGAATTTACCACGGACCAGCCCGAGTGGGCCTCGCTGGCAAATGCGCCAGATGCCGAGGCTCCGGGGGTTCCCGCCCGAGACTACTGGGACGCCCGTGCCCGCGGCCTGGGCGGCAGCGAAACGGATCCGTTCTGTTCCTGTGGCGAAGAAAATCTCCTCGCCTACGCCGGTGACCCGTACTCAGCGGAGAATATCTTGATCCACGAGTTCGCACACAACCTGCACCTGCGCGGCCTGGTCAACGTGGACCCCGCTTTTGACACGCGCCTGAAGGAGACTTACGACCGGGCGATGAAGGCCGGCCTCTGGAAGGGCAAATATGCAGCCGTGAATCACCACGAGTATTTCGCCGAGGGCGTCCAGTCGTGGTTCGACGACAATCGGGAGAACGACCACGACCACAATCACGTCAACACGCGCGCCGAATTGCTCGAATACGACCCCGGCCTCGCTGCCATGTGCCGCGAGGTTTTCGGCGACACCGTGCTGAAATACACCAAGCCCACCACGCGGCTCACCGGCCACATGGCAGGATACGATCCGGCGAAGGCTCCGAAGTTCGTGTGGCCGGAGCGGCTGCAACAGGCGAAAGCCGCCATCCGTCGGCAGGCTGAGGAACGCTCACGCAAGGGCGAAGCCCCCGCGCCCCGGTCTCAATCGGCCACGACTGATCCCACGCTGCTCACGCTGGACCGGATTTTTGACACCGGCGAATTCAGGGAACGCGGCCCGGGCGAATACAAGTGGAGCCGACGCACCGCGTCTTACTTCACCCTCGAAGCGCCGCCGCAAGCCGGAGGCAAGGGACGCGACCTGGTGCGCAACGATGCCGCCTCCGGCCACAAGGAAATCGTCGTGCCGGGCAGTGCCTTCATTCCGGATGGGCAGAGCGAGCCGTTGCACATCGAGTCGAGGAGGAACTGGATATCCGCGACGGCTTTCGCTGGAGCCCGGACGGTCGCTCGCTCGCCTTCTGGCAATTCGATCTCAGAGGCGTGCGCCAGTTTCATCTCCTCGACAACACGGCCGGCAATTATCCGACGATCACTTCCTTCCCCTATCCCAAGGTGGGGGAGACGAACTCGGCCACGCGACTGGGCGTGGTCGCCGTGACCGGAGGCAAAGTGCGCTGGCTGCAAATCCCGGGCGATCCGCGCGAACATTACCTGCCACACCTCGAATGGACACCGGACGGCGCGCACCTCGTCCTGCAACAGTTGGATGCTCGCTCAACAAGGCTACCTCGTGGCCAGCGTGGACAATCGCGGCACGGCCACACCGCGCGGACGCGACTGGCGGCGCAGTGTGCATCGCCAAATCGGCATCCTCGCGACGCACGATCAGGCCGCGGCTGTGCGTTTGATGCTCCAGCGATGGCCGGAGGCGGATGCCGGGCGCGTGGGCGTCTGGGGCTGGAGCGGGGGCGGCAGCATGAGCCTAAACGCCATCTTCCGTTACCCGGACTTGCCAAAGACGGAAAGGGACGGAAAGAATTGAGAATAATGAGAAGGATTCATCTGGCCGCCGTTTGCCGCCAGTTCCCAACCGCTGGTTTCAGCCCATGAGAATCATCGTGTTCTTTTTGTTGCTCGCCGCCTGCGCCTGGGCTGCGCCGGAGAGGCCGAACATCCTGATCATCGTCAGCGATGATCAGGGCTACGCGGACGTTGGCTTTCACGGGAGCAAGCAGGCGGAGACACCGCATCTCGACAGGCTGGCGGCGTCGGGCGTGCGCTGCACAAGCGGCTATGTCACGTATCCCGTGTGCTCGCCGTCGCGGGCGGGATTGCTGACGGGACGTTACCAGGCCCGGTTCGGGCACGAGAACAATCCGGTCTATGACCCGCTGGATGCGAACGAAGGACTGCCGCTGACGGAGAAGTTGTTGCCGCAGCACTTGAAGCCGGCGGGCTACCGCACCGGCTGGATTGGCAAGTGGCACCTCGGCTCCGCGCCGGCCTTCGTGCCGTGGGCGCGCGGCTTCGATGAATCGTTCGGCTTCATCGGCGGCGGCCATCGTTACACCGGTTGGCAGATCAATGGACGTCAATACACGCTGCCGCTCATCCGCGCCGGCCAGGACGTGAGCAACGTGCCGCCGCATCTCACGCTGGCGCTCGGCGAGGAGGCCGCGGCCTTCATCCGCCGGAACAATGGGAAGCCGTGGATGCTCTACCTGCCGTTCAACGCGCCGCACACACCGCACGAGCCTACGCCGGAGCGATTGGAAAAGTTCTCGCACATCCAGAATCCGCAGCGCCGCCGTTATCTCGCACAAATCTCTTTGCTCGACGACGCCATCGGCGCCGTCACGGCCGCGCTCAACGAGACCGGGCAGCGCGGGCGCACGCTGATTTTCTTCTTCAGCGACAACGGCGGGCACACGCCGAGCGGCTCCGACAACGGCGCGTGGCGCGGCATCAAGGGCACGTTGTACGAAGGCGGCATCCGCGTGCCGTTCCTCGTCAGTTGGCCGGACAGACTTCCCGCTGCCAAAACCTACGACCATCCCGTCATCTCGCTCGACGCCTTCGCCACCGCGCTTGCCGCCGCCGGCGTGCCGATGCCGGCCGACAAGAAATACGACAGCGTGAACATCGTCCCGCACCTCGCCGGCGAAGTGAAAACGCCTCCGCACGAACGCCTGCTCTGGCGGTTGCGCGCGAAGGAATTCGCCGTCCGCGAAGGCGCGTGGAAACTCCTCGAACCGGACGGCAAACCCGCCGAACTCTACAACCTCGCCAGCGACCCCGGCGAAAAGCAGAACCTCGCCGCCGAACAACCCGACCTTAAGAAGCGCCTTGCCAGCACTCTCGCCGACTGGCGCAAGGAACTCGTCGCCCCCGTCTTTCCCGGCAGCAGCGTGAAGAACGAGGACTGGGGCCCGGGCGGCGCGAACCAGAAGAACAATCCGAATGCCGCCGGCAAAAAAGGCGTTCAATAACGAACAGCAAGGCCGATCGGGTTGCCTGAATTTTGAAAACCAGAGCGATGAAAATGCCCCGCCTGTCAGCACTGTGGTTGGTGATGGTTGGTGCCGCCGTTCCTTCGCTGGCTGCGGAGGAAAAGGCCGAGTCGCTTTTCGTGCGCCGCGTCGCGCCCTTGTTTCATGAGAAGTGTCTCGCATGTCACGGCCAGGATGAGGCGAAGATCAAGGGTGGCCTCGATTTGCGCACGCTGGCGGCCACGCTGAAGGGCGGAGATAGCGGGAAACCCGCTGTCGTTGCGGGCAAGCCAGAGGCGAGTCCGCTCTATCTCGCGGTGACGCGCACACATGACGACTGGGAACCGATGCCGCCGAAGGAAGCGGACAAGCTTTATGCGGAGCAGATCGCCTGGATCAAAGACTGGATCGCCGGCGGCGCGCCGTGGCCGGACGATGCGCGCGCACAGGCCATTGCGAAAGCAAACAAGGCGAAGTGGTCGGCGGAGGACGGTGTTCCGGTGAGAACCTCGGGCGGCCAGTCGCCGGAATGGACGAACCGCAAATACAAGCCCGATGGCTTGTGGGCGTATCAGCCGGTGAAGAAACCTGCTCCGCCAGGGGGCGCAAGCCATCCCATCGATGCTTTCCTCGCCGCCAAAAGGCCGGCCGGTCTCCAGCCGGCGCCGGCGGCGGATCGCGTGACGCTGATTCGCCGGACGACCTTCGATCTCCTCGGACTGCCGCCAAAGCCGGAAGACGTGCAAGCATTCGTGAACGATCGGCGACCGGATGCGGAGTCGTTTGCGAACGTCGTCGAGAGCCTGCTTCAGTCGCCGCATTATGGCGAGCGCATGGCGCAGCACTGGCTCGACGTGAC
>VHCN01000071.1 GCA_016871675.1 Verrucomicrobiota bacterium | reverse complement strand
CTCGGCTTGCGTGGCCTCCCCTGCCCTGCCCTGCTCGCCGTGGTGGAACAAAGCGGGAAACGCGGCAACCTCAAGTTCTGCATTGCAAGCCGGACAGCGCCGCAGCGCGCAGAGTTCGGTCAAACCGCCCGCGAGGGCGGACTGGCAGCGCGGGCATGACAGCGGCTGCGCGTTCATGTCTAACCTCAACCGTCCTGAGGCGCCATGTCGCCGAAGATTTTGTTGTAAAGGCTGGCCGTCATGCCCATGAAGATCGAAATGGTGACGAGGAAACCAACGCACACGGCAAGAATTCCCAACCCGGCGAAGAGGCCGCCGACAAACATCAGCGCGAAGCACATCCACCAGTGCTTGCCGACGACCTTGCGGCTGAGGCTCATGGCCTGCCAGAAGCCCATGCGCTTGTCCGCGACAAGAGGGATTGCGAACATCCAGCAGATGCTCAGATAGATTAGAACGAAGAACGCCAGGAACAGCAGGATCCCGCCGACGATCATGAGCGGACCGCCTGCGGCGAAGTCCATCCGCCCGCCGCGCCCGCCGACTACCGCTCCGATAACGAGGAGCACGATGCCGGGAATCATGCACAAGCCGGCGAGGATGCTCGTCACCACGTGCGTCAGCATCAGATTCAGGAACCGCGGACCGAACCCGCTGAAGGCGTCGCCGATCGTGGCCTCCTGATTGCGCACGCGCTTGATGTAAAAGAGATACAAGCCGCCGATGAGCGGCCCTTGGATGATCAGCGCCACGATGCCGCCGATGAAGGGGATGAAGTTGCCGACCATCAGCACGAGATACACGAGGCATGTCGCGCCAATGCACGGCCAGAACTGCCCCTTCACCGCCTCCCAGCCCGCACTGAAGGCGTCGCCGATGCTCACATCGTAGTCGCGCGCGATGATTTCATCGGGCGAGACACTGCCGCGAAGTCCCGAGGTCGGCGCAAGTCCCTCCTTGATGCGCTGCGCGAAGGCGGGCTTGCACTCGGCGCACACGGCTTGTTCGCCGTAGCGGATGACTTGATCCGCGGGGACGGATTTGCCGCATTGCGAGCACGTGACCAGGCTCGCGGCCGAGTCGCCCGCAGCCGCCCCTCCTGAGAGCTGGCCGTAGGGCTGCCACGCTGCGAGGCCTTCGCGCCAGACGAGCGTGTCGGCACGAATGACCCCGTCGCGGACGAGTCCTTGAACTTGTTCCTCGGTGACCGGCCCTTTGGGTTGTCCCGCCTCGGAATAATACCAGTCCATGGAATGAATGGTTGGAGTTGCGGTTGAAATCTTGGACAGGCGAATTGTGAGCGAGCCCGCGCGGGCTTGGAAAGGACATTCTCAACATCCGGTCGGCGCCGGCGGTGTCAAGCCAGTCGATGGACATCACGCCAAGGTTGATCAGGAGCGCGAGCAGGACGACGACCAAGCACAAGCCGCCGCGTCCATCGCGGGGCGAATCGGCGGCGTGAATCGTGGCGGCGCCGGCGAGAAGCACGAAGGCGATGCGGTGCAGCTTCAAGCACCGACTGGTGCGGGCTAACTGGACTTCCGCAGCACGGTGTCGCGCTGGGACCACGCGTCGTCCGTGTTCGGGAAGTCGAGGGTGTAGTGCAGGCCGCGGCTCTCGGGACGCTGAAGCGCGCAGTTCACGATGAGTTCGGCGACGGTCGCGATGTTGCGCAATTCCAGCAGGTCGGAGGTGACGATGAAGTTCCAGTAGTATTGCTGGATTTCGTCCTGCAAGAGCGCGATGCGGGCCTTCGCGCGCTGGAGGCGCTTGGTGGTGCGCACGATGCCCACATAGTCCCACATGAGCCGGCGGATTTCATCCCAGTTGTGCGAGACGACAACAAGTTCGTCCGCGTTGGTCGCCTTGCCCGGCTGCCACGGCGGAATCTCGGTCATCGCGGGCGGGTGCGGGTCCGCGAGGACGCGCTGCGCCGCCCGGTGAGCGCAGACGAGCGCCTCGAGCAGCGAATTGCTCGCGAGGCGGTTCGCGCCGTGCAAGCCAGTGCACGCGACTTCGCCGACGGCGAAGAGGTTTGCGATTCCGGTCTCGCCCTCCACGTTTGTCACCACGCCGCCGCATTGGTAATGCGCCGCGGGCACAACGGGGATGGGTTCCGTCGTCATATCCACGCCAAACTTGAGACAAGTCTGGTGGATGTTGGGGAAACGCTGCACAAGGAAATCCGCGGGCTTGTGCGTGATGTCGAGCAGCACGAAGTCCGCGCCGGTGCGCTTCATCTCCGCGTCAATCGCGCGCGCCACCACGTCGCGCGGCGCGAGCGATTTCAGCGGGTGATACTTGCCCATGAACTCGACGCCGTCGGGCGTCTTGAGCACGCCGCCCTCGCCGCGCACAGCTTCGCTGATGAGGAACGACTTCGCCTTCGGGTGATACAGGCAGGTCGGGTGGAACTGCACGAACTCCATGTTCGCCACGGGCGCGCCGGCGCGGAACGCCATCGCCACGCCGTCGCCTGTCGCGATGTCAGGATTGGTCGTGTAGAGGTAAACCTTGCCGCAGCCGCCCGTCGCAAGGACGACCGTCTTCGCCGCAAAGGTCTCTACCGCGCCGGTGCGGCGGTCGAGCACGTAGGCGCCGAGGCAGCGGTTCGCGCCCGGCTGTCCAAGCTTCTGCGTGGTGATGAGGTCGATCGCGAAGTGGTCTTCGAAGACCTTGATGTTCGGCTGCGCGGCGACGGCGGCGAGCAGCGCGCGCTCGATTTCCCGTCCGGTCACGTCCTTTGCGTGGAGGATGCGGCGCTTGGAATGGCCGCCTTCCTTGGCGAGGTCCAGTTCGCGCGCGCCGTTGGATGCGGCGGCGCGCTCGGAGAATTTCATGCCCAGATCGATGAGTTCGGCGATTCGTGCCGGGCCTTCCTCGATGATGGTGCGGACGACCGGTTCGCGGCACAGGCCCGCGCCCGCGACGAGCGTGTCGCGCACGTGCGATTCGAAGGAGTCCTCCTTGCTCGTGACGGCCGCGATGCCGCCCTGCGCATAGTTGGTATTGGACTCGGCGCGATGCTTCTTGGTGACGATCGCTATGCGCCCGCGCGGCGCGACCTTGAGCGCGAAGGTCAGCCCCGCGATGCCGCTGCCGAGGATGAGAAAATCGAGCGCGCGCGCCATGCGTGGGCGAATGGTGTAAACCAAAGGCGCGAAGGCGCAAAGGCGCAAAGCGACGCGCTGCGGATTGGCGGCGGCGGGGCGGGAATGAGTCCCAAGGCCCCCATCGGCCGGAAAGGACGCGGAAGCCATTGCCCGCGACGCCACATGCGGCAATTCCCGGCTTCCGGTTTGACTCGCCGTCCCCTGCACGGCACGCTCGCGGCATGTTCGCTGCCCGCAGCAACACCGTGGAACGCGCCGTTACTTCCGCCCGACCCGAGGCACCCGCCGACGCTTGGAAGCAAATCGTCGAGCCGGTGCAGCCGTTCCTTGACTCGGTCGCGCGCCGCCTCGGCGAACAGGTCGAGGCGTTCGACCCGGAAATCTCGGCCTACGCCAGATACGCGCTCACGAACCAAGGGAAGCAGCTCCGTCCCGCGCTCGTCGCCCTCGCCGCGGGCGCGACCGGGCGGCTCTCGGACCCGCACGCCACCGTGGCCGTGATCGTCGAGATGGTGCACCTCGCGACGCTCGTGCACGACGACATCATGGACTCGGCGGAAATCCGCCGGCGCCGTCCGACGCTCGCAGCCAACTGGGGCAACTCCATCTCAGTGCTCGTGGGCGACTGCCTGTTCGCTCGCGCGCTGCAACTTGCGGCGAGCTTTCCCACGCCGGTCGTGTGCCGCGAAGTATCCGCGGCGACGAACACCGTGTGCTCGGGGGAAATCCTCCAGTCACACCGGCGGCTGAATTTCGCGGTGTCGCGCGCGGATTACTTCAAGGTCGTGGCGATGAAGACGGGCGAGCTCTTCGCGCTCTCCTGCGACCTCGGCGCGCGGCTCAATGCAGTGCCCGAGGCGCAGCGGGTGGCAATGCGCAACTACGGGCTCGCGCTGGGCACCGCGTATCAGGTGTATGACGACTGCCTCGATGTGTTCGGCTCGGAAGCCGAGGCAGGCAAGTCGTTGGGCACGGACCTCGCGAGCGGCAAGCTCACGCTGCCGTTGCTCGTGGTGCTCGAACGCTCCGAGCCTGCAGAGCGCGAGCAACTCAAGGAGTGGATCATGACGTGGCGCCCGCACTATTTGCCGCGCGTGCTCGAGTTGCTGGCGAAATACGGCTCGCTTGCCGAGTCGCGCGCGGTGATCGGGCAGTTTCTTGCGGACGCGCAGGCGAACCTGTCCGCCCTGTCCCTGAGCGAGAGCCGCGTGGCGCTGGTGATGTTAACGGAGTTCCTCGCCTCGGCGACCGAGGCGTTGGGAAAGAAGCCGTGACCCGGGGTCTCGGCGAAGCGTCATGATCCCGGCAAGCACCGACAAGCCTTCGGAGGAACAGGGGGCATCTCGACTTCCCGGCGAAACCGGCGATGAACCCGCCCTCATCGAGCGCGCCCGCGGCGGCGACCTCGACGCGTTCGACGAGTTGATCCGCCGCCATCAGGAGCGCATCTACGGCACGATCTACCACATGACGTCCAACCACGAGGACGCCGCGGATCTCGCGCAGGAGACATTCGTGAAGGCGTGGTCGGCGCTGAAAGGATTCAAGGGCAACTCGAGCTTCTTCACGTGGCTCTACAGGATTGCGGTCAACAAGACGATCAACTTCCTGAAGTCCCGCAAGAACAAGCGCCACATGAGCCTGAACGACCTGGACGCCGCGGGCGAGAACGACCCGTTGCTCGTGGAGTTGATCTCCAACCGGCACCCCCGCCGCGAAGCCGTGCTGGCGGAGTTGAAGGGAAAATTGAACACCGCCCTGATGAAGCTGTCCGAAGACCACAGGCTCGTGGTGACCCTGCATGACATCCAGGGGATGCCGCACGACAAGATCGCCGAGATCATGGGCTGCAATCCCGGCACGGTGCGCTCGCGGCTGTTTTACGCGAGGCAGGAACTGCAGGCGTGGCTGTCGGATTACGTGAAGTGAGTTAAGCAACCGGATATGGATCCCGCACCCGAGAACTTCGACAAACTGCAGAAGCTGCTGGCCTTGAAACGCCACGAGCAGCCGCCGCCGGGCTTCTTCGCGCGGTTCCCGGCGCAGGTGCGCGCGCGCATCGAGGGACACCAACGTGACGCCGCGCCTTCGTGGTGGCACCGGATGGTCGAGAGCCTCGACGCGCGTCCCATGCTCGCGGGCACCTACGGTCTCGCGGTCGGGGGCTTGCTGCTGCTCGCGGTGAACTTCCTCATCCAGCCAGAGCCGACGCCGGGCTTCGCGACCCAACCGCAAGAGAAGAAGGAACCTGTCCCCGCGCTCACGCCGACAAACCCGGCGACCCTCCTCGCCACGACCAATTTCCCCCCGCCCTCCAATGGCACGCCGCCGAGCTTCCTCGTGAATCCGGGTCAGGGCACGCAAGGCACGGTGATTCCCGCGAGCCTCACGAACCGGCCGTAAACCCCGCGGTTCAGTGCGCATGCGCGCGTCCGGTGCCGCACATCCCGCACGAGCTTGGCTTGCCGGTGCAGGCCGGTTCCCCTCCTCCTCCTCCTCTGGACGAGGCGAAGGTGGAGAACTTCTTCGTGAGCGACTTCGAGCCGCAGTGCGGACACGGCGTGCCATCCCATCGCGTCGAGCGCACGAGCACTTCGCTGTCTTTCTCGCAATCGCCACAGTGAAATTCGTAAATGGGCATGGCGCAACAGTAGTGGAATGCGTTGACCCGCTCAAGAGCGTCGCGCATCCGCCGCGACGCCGCCCTCCACTCGAAACGCCACCAACTCGCGTCCGCCGCAGTCCGCGCACCGGCCGGAATCGGTGATGAATTGCGCGAGACAACGCGGGCAATGACTGCGGTTGCAAGGCTCGCTTGGCGCGGGCGCGGCCAGCAACGCGGCGGGTTCGAGCTCCGCGTTTCGCAGCAGGTTCTCGACGCCGGCGAGCAAGGCCGCGCGCCACCGGGTTTCAGTGGCGACGGCCGCCTCGTCGCTCGACGAGAATTGAGGGAGCCGCGGATACACCAGGTCGCGCAACACAAGCCCGGCGAGCGCCCGAAACTCGCCGGGCCCGCAGACGGCGCGGGCCACTGCGAGCGGATGGGCGGTGCCGCCGAGATTCATCGTGAGACAGTCGTGTGCGCGGACGGCGGCGGGCGGCGCGACCAGCATCGTGAGCAAGTGCGTGAACGTGTCCGCATCGCGCCGCTCGCCAAACAGCGATTGGTGTGCGCGCGCAAACAGGAATGCCTGCGTCCCGGTCTGCACAAGCAGCGCGGCGAGCACGATGGGCCAGCAATGCGCCAGGCCCACGACCGCCATGGCCACGGGCAACGCCACGAACAGCGATGCGAACAACACCAACCCGGCGCAGCGCAACCGGCGCTGCCAGATGCGCGCCTCCTCAAGCCGGCGCTTCACCAGGTCCGCGTCGAAGTGGCGCCGCAACCATTCACGCTGAGCCTCCGCCCGCTGTTCGCGGCTCTGCTTCGACTGCGCGGCCAGCTCGCGGGCGATGTGCGTGGCGTGGTGCGAGGTGGGAGCCTTGAGGAAGAGCGCGCCGTTGAGGAAAACTTTTCGGCCCTCGCGCTCAATCAACGTCATGTCCTCGAATCGCGCGAAACCACCCGGCTGCGGCGGCCGGCCGTCCGGGTGCAGGCTGACGCCGGTCCACGCGAGCGCGCCGTCGGGCGATAGCGAAAGCGGCATCACCCGCGCCACGAGCGAAGTGCCGAGCGGTGGCAGGATTGGCGCGAGGCGAAATCCACCGCGGTCGTTCGGGAGCAGCGGGCCGCCGACACCAAACCGCCATGCCTTGCCGACCCACGCGGAGAAAAGGACATCGTTGCGACCGAGCCAGAAGGCGCACTCGCCGCCGTAAATCAGGGCGAGGACGAGCAGAAGTGTTTGCTGTTCGCTCATCGTGAAGGAGCGTGGAACTTCCGCCCGGCGCGATGCGAGTCGGAGGATGGCACGATGCGCGCAACCCGGCGCCCAAAACCTACGCGCTGCCCGGCGGCGGCGGCGCGAGTTCTCGTTCGCGGCCGAAAATGATCCGCTTGATGAACGCGCCGATGGCAACGACGACCACCACGACGAGTTTCCACACTTTCTTGAACATGAGCGCAAGCCAGCCGAAGAAGCCGAGCTTGGCGGCGACCGCGGCACCCGCACCGGTGACGAGCGCGGCGAGCCCGTATTGGGCAACCTTGTCGCCGGACTTGTATTCGGCGTATCGCTGTCCCTGCTTGAACTGGTGGCCTTCGAGCAATGTGCGAAACGCGGGCAGCGTGATGGTGAGTTGCTCCGGGGGGACGACGAGGATCACTTCCATCACGCCCTTGCGTCCGAGCACGCGCACGTTGTAGTTGAGGATGAGCCGTCCCTCGCTCTCGGCGCGGATGGCCCACTCGAGGTTGTGGGATTTCTCGTCGTAAGCGGGCTGTTTCTCCCAGCCGATGATGTTCAGCGGCGCGACGCCGTTCTTCTTGCGGTATTCGTTGCCGGCATCGTTGTTGGATTTGATGGTCTTGAGCAGCTTGTCGGCGTCGAGCTGATTTTTCTCGTCGTCCTTGACGTAGCCCACCTCGTCAAAAAGAAAGACCACGAACCACTTCGCGGCCTCGCTGAAGATCGCACCGAGCTCGCGGCCGGACACGGGCTCGCCGCTGCTGCGCATCATCTCCTGCACCATCGCGCCGTCGGCGAAGCGGTAGCCCGCGGGCACCTGCACGTCGGCGTAATCCTTGAGCGGCACCTTCGCCGGGCCTTTCGTAAAGCGCGAGTCCTCCTTCTCGGCGGCGCGCAGCGGCAGGGGGGCGATGGCCAGCGTGCAAAGCACGGCGGCGAGTCGTGGGAGTGTGGTCATGGTTCCTTTGGAAGCATCCGCACGGCAGCATCGCGGACGCGAGTGGTTAAACCCGAAGCCACCGGCCGCGTCAAGCCGCCGCGCCTGCGCCAAGAGGCTTCCCTTCGCTGCGGGAACACCCTTACCCTTGCCGCGTGACGGACCGCCCGCGCCACTTCGGCAGCGACAACTACGCCGGCATCTGCCCCGAGGCTTGGCGCTCGCTCGACCACGCCAACCGCGGCCACACGCAGAGTTACGGCGACGATTACTGGACGGCGAAAGCAAGCGACCTCATCCGCGGCGTGTTCGACATGGCGTGCGAAGTCTTCTTCGTGTTCAACGGCACGGCCGCCAACTCCCTCTCGCTCGCGTCCATGGGGCAGTCCTTCCACAGCATCCTTTGCCACGAGACCGCGCATGTGGAGACCGACGAGTGCGGCGCACCGGAGTTTTTCTCGAACGGGATGAAGGTCCTGCAGGTCCCCGGCGCGGGCGGCAAGATGGACCCCGCCGGCATCGAGCGGATGGTGACGAAGCGCACGGACATCCATTACCCGAAGCCCCGCGCCGTGAGCGTGACGCAGGCGACGGAACTGGGCACGGTCTACACGCCCGACGAACTGAAGGCCATCTGGGCAAAGACAAAGCACCACGGGCTCAAGCTGCACATGGACGGCGCGCGCTTCGCGAACGCGGTTGCGTCGCTCGGCTGCCAGCCGAAGGAAATCACGTGGCAATCCGGCGTGGACGTTTTGTGCTTCGGCGGCACGAAGAACGGCACGGCGGTCGGCGACGCCGTGGTGTTCTTCAACCGCGAACTCGCGCATGAGTTTGAGTGGCGTTGCAAGCAAGCCGGGCAACTGTGCTCGAAGATGCGCTTCCTCTCCGCGCCGTGGGTCGGGATGCTCGAGGACGGCGCATGGCTGCGTCACGCCGCGCATGCAAACGCGATGGCCGCGCTGCTGCACGACCTGCTCGCGCCGATTGCCGAGGTGAGGATTCTCTTTCCGCGCCAGGCCAACGCGGTCTTCGCCGACCTGCCGCCGTTCGTCATCGCCGCGCTGCGCAAGGCGGGTTGGAAATTCTACACCTTCATCGGACAAGGCGGTTGCCGGCTCATGTGCGCGTGGGACACCACGGAGCAGGACGTGCGCGACTTCGTGTCCGATTTGAAGCGCCTGCTCCTCGAGGCGCCGCCGGACATCCCCGCGGTGTCGACCGACCATCGCAAACTGTGAGACGCCGCGCCTTCATCGCACTCCTCGGCGCGGGCGGCGCGGGTGCTTGCTTCGCCAGCCAATCACCGCGGCTGGTGCGCCACGAGTATGAGCAGCCGCAGATGGGCGTGCCGTTCCGCATCGTCCTGTATGCGAGCGACGAGCCGCACGCGCTCACGGCCGTCCGGGCCGCCTTCGACCGCATCGCGCAGATCAACGCGGCCCTGAGCGATTACGAGGAGGACAGCGAGCTCTCGCGGCTGTCGCGCAGCAGCGGCTCGGGGACATTGGTGAGGATCAGCGAGGATTTGTGGCGCGTGCTCGACCGCGCGCAGCGCGTGGCGCGGGCGAGTGATGGCGCGTTCGACGTGACGTGCGGACCGCTCGTGCACCTCTGGCGACGGGCGCGGCGCCAGCGAGCCTTGCCCGAACCCGCCAAGCTCGAAGAGGCGCGCCGCGCCACGGGCTTTGCAAAACTCTCGCTCGCGGACAAGCCGCGCGGCGCCCGGCTTGTGACGCCCGGCATGCGGCTCGACCTCGGCGGCATCGCCAAGGGGTTTGCGGCCGATGAGGCGATGAAGGCGTTGCGCGCGCACGGCGTGACTCGCGCGCTCGTCTCGGGCGGCGGTGACATGGCGGTGGGCGACGCCCCGCCGGGCCGGAGCGGGTGGCGGGTGGAACTTGCCGCGCATGACGCCCCGGGCGCGCCCGCGACGGAGTTCATCGAACTGGAAGACTGCGGTTTTGCGACGTCGGGCGATTTGTTCCAGCACGTCGAAATCAGCGGGAGGCGCTATTCGCACATCGTGGACCCGCGCACGGGCATCGGGCTCACGGACCACAGCCTCGTGTTTGTCATCGCGCCGGATGCAATGCGCGCGGACAGTCTCTCGACCGCCGTCAGCGTGCTCGGGCCGGTGGCGGGATTGAAGCTGGTCGCGCGAACTTCCGGCGCGGAGGCGCGCATCGTGCGGAAGCCCTTGGACCGCATTGAAACCGCAGAGTCGCCCGGCTTCGCGAGGTATCGCGCGTGGAAGTGAGAGGAAAAGCCCGCGCTCCTTCCGGAACGCGGGCTTGTTCCACGAGACTTCGGGGGCAGCCAGACGCTACGCCGACTTCGTCGCCGCGGGCTTGGGGGCGCGCAACACATCCGTCCGGCCGGGCACGGGCAACGGGTAGCCGCCTTCGGGCAGGGGCATCGTGGGCGGGTTCAACTTGAGCGCGTCGGCGAACGACACCTTGTCGATGCCGGGCACCATCGTGTCGATGTCCGAAGCGACGGCCGCGTCCCACGTGATTTCCTTGCCAGAGTAGGTGGCCATGCGGCCGAGCACGGCGGTCATCGAGCTGACGGCCCCGTATTCGGCTTCGTTGAAGGGCTTGTCGTTTCGAATCGCGTCGAAGAGGTCGTCGTGCTCCTGCTGGTAGGCGTCCTTGCCGCCGCCCTGATGGCGCCACGGGTTCTGGCCGAGGATGATGTGCCGGTGGATGTCGCTTCGGCCCTTCGTGCCGATGGCGTATTCGCCGACTTCGTTCCAGCAACCCAATTGGTGGCGGCACTGGCTGAAGCACACCGAGCCATCCTCGTAGAAATACTCGACGACGTGGTGGTCGAAGATCTCGCCGTAGTCCTTGCCCTTGCGCGTTTCGCAACCGCCGTTGCCGCGGGCGCGGACGGGGTGGCCCTTCTTGACCCAGTTGATGACGTCGAGGTTGTGGATGTGCTGCTCGCAGATGTGGTCGCCGCAAAGCCACACGAAGTAATACCAGTTGCGGAGTTGATATTCCATTTCAGTGAGCTTGCGGCCGTAGATTTCCTCGAGGGGCCGGTCGTTGCCGATCCTGACGCTGCGGGGCTTGACCCACGGCGTGTTGCCGTTCCAGTAGGCGCGCATGGCGACAATGTCGCCAATCTGGCCGTCGTGAAGGCGCTTCATCGTCTCGAGGTAGCCAAGTTGGTGATGCCGCTGCAGGCCGACGCCGACCTTGAGTTTTTTCTGCTTCGCCTCCTGCGCGGCGGCCATGACCTTTCGAAAGCCGGGCGCGTCCACGCACACGGGCTTCTCCATGAAGACGTGCTTGCCCTGCCGGACGGCCTCCTCGAATTGCATCGGGCGAAATCCCGGCGGCGTCGCGAGAATGACGAGGTCGGCAAGCGCGATGGCTTTCTTGTAGGCGTCGAAGCCGAGGAACTGGTTCTCGTCCTTCACCTGGACCTTGTCCTTGTGGCTGCGTTGGAGGCCGGCAAGGCTGCCCTTCATGCGGTCCTCGTGAACGTCCGCCACGGCGACGAGCTTGACGCTCTCGCCGGTCCTCAAGGCCTGGTCGGCCGCGCCGGACCCGCGCCCGCCCATGCCGATGAGGGCGACCTTGATGGTGTCACCCGGCGATGCCGCGTGGGCGAAGCGCTCGACGGGCATTGTGGTGAGGGCGGCGGCGCCCGCGGCGGCGGAGGTGGATTTCAGAAACCCGCGGCGTGTCAGTGGCGCGGCCGGTTGAGGAAGGATGATGTGGCTCATGTTCGGGTTCGGGTTGGGCGTTCGATGTGTGGTGTGCTTCCGGAAACGGGCGCAGTCTAATGCGGAACGGCGGCTTGTCCAGCGCGGCGGCGAGGCCGCTCGAAACGCATCAGTCAATCCGCCCCGGCGTGGGCTCCGTTGCGGCGGGTGCCCTCGGCGCGGCGTTCTTCACGTGCTTGTCGAACCACGCGGTCATCTCCGCAAGGGTGTGCTCGACCGATTCGCGCGCCTCGTAGTTGTGCGATTCGAACGGGAGCAGGACAAGCCGCGCGACCCCGCCGTGGCCTTTCACGGCTTGGAAGAGTCGCTCGCTCTGCACGGGGAAGGTGCCGGGATTGTTGTCATCCTGCCCGTGGATGAGCAGCAGCGGTTCGTTGACTTTGTCGGCGTGCATGAAGGGTGACATCTTCAGGTAAACTTCCGGCGATTCCCAAAGTGTGCGGCGCTCGTTCTGGAATCCGAACGGCGTGAGCGTGCGGTTGTAGGCGCCGCTGCGCGCGATGCCCGCGCGGAAGAGGTCCGAGTGCGCCAGCAGGTTCGCCGTCATGAACGCGCCGTAACTGTGCCCGCCGACGCCGATGCGGTCGGGGTCGGTGACGCCGAGTTCGACCGCCTTGTCCACGGCGGCCTTGGCGCTGGCCACGACCTGCTCGACGAACGTGTCATTCGCCGTTTTGTCCTTCCCGACGACCGGCATCGAGACGCCGTCGAGCACCACATAGCCTTGCGTGAGCAGGAAGAGATGCGAGATGCCGCTGAACGTGGTGAAGCGATTGGCCGTGCCGGAGACCTGTCCAGCCGTGTCGGCGTCGCTGAACTCGCGCGGATACGCCCACACCACGGTGGGCATGCGCGTGCCGGGCTTGTAATCCGGCGGCAGGTAGAGCGTGAAGGACAGCGGCACGCCGTCCGCCCGTTGATAGGTGACGATCTGCTTGCGGATACCCCGCAACTGCGGGGCGGGATCAGGAAACGCGGTCAGCGCGAGCGCGTTCGTGCCGGGAAGAGTCCGCAGAAAATAGTTCGGCGGGTTCCCCGGCGACTCGCGGCGCGTGATGACCTTCGAGGCATCGTCCGCCACGAGCGCCACCACGGTTTCGTGGTGCAAGTCGTCGCACTGGAACAGCCGCTCGGTTTGCAGGCTCTTGAGGTCGAGTCGGTCGAGGAACGGGCGCTCGCCCTCGGGCGATGCACCGGAGCCGATCAGGTAAATGCAGTTCTCGTGGACGCGCATCACACGGTGGCCCGAGGGCAGTGGCCGGAGCAACGGCGAGCCGGGATCCTTGTAGCGATCCTGCGAGGAGAGGTTCCAGAGCAGCCGCGGTTCCTCGTCGGGATCGTCGGGATTGAGCAGCCAGGTCTTCGTCCAACGGCGCGACGCGGAGTATTCGCGCAGCAACGCCACGTAGTTCCGCTGCCCCCAAATCAGGCCGTTGAAGCGCGTCTCGGTTTTTGCGAGTTCTGCCGGGTCTGCGGTGAACGGCGCCTTCAACGCCAGCACGCGGTCGCGATGCGGCACGCGCTTGCGCGGGTCGCCGCCGTCGAGCGCTTCGACCCATACGAGCGTCGCGGGCGCGGTCGGCCGCCAGTGGTAATGCCGGGGACCGGGCAGCACGCCACCGATGGGCACTTCCTCCGCAAGCGGGAGGTTCGCCAGCAGGTGCTCGAGGCGCCCGGTCCGGTCCCACACTTCGACCGAACGCGGGAACGCCGACGCCGGGAGTTGATACGAGAACGGTCTGCGCAAGCGCGACACCAGCACGTGCTGGCCGTCGGGCGACGGCTCGAACGAGCTGTAAATCCCCGGCTTGCCGAGCGGCGTGATCGCCGCGGTCTTCACGTTGACGACGGCGAGCTGCGCGGTGCAGAAGTAGCGGAAAAGTTCCTCGTCGTGCGCGCTCGCGAGCAGGTCCTGGAACGTCCGCACGGGCGCGAGCTTGCCTGCTGCCTCCTGCACCGCGGGCCCTGCGGGCACCTTGGGCTCGGCGGGCGGGGTCTTCTCGCGCGTGGCCGGGATCGTCTGCGTGAGGATGTGCTGGCTGTCCGGCATCCATTGGAACGATTCGCCGTGTGCCGCGTTCACAACCACACCTTTGACCCGCCGCGCGGCGCCCGTCGAAACTTCGCCGGCCCACAGCTCGACTTCACGCGTCCCAAATCGCAGGAAGGCAAACTGCGTCCCGTCCGGCGACCACACGGGAAGCGACAGGCGCGAGTTGGGCGGCAGGATGACCTTTCGTTCGCGGCCGTCGGCGATGGTCTTGAGCGTGAGCGAGACCGCGCGGTGCGTCGCCACAGGGCCGTTGTTGAGCGGGTTGATGCGCAATCCCGCAAGACCCTTCCACGGCGCCGCGACCTCCACGAGCGAGGGGTGCCGCACGCGCTGCAACAAAAGCATGCGATCCCGGCCCGGCCCAAGCGCGACGATCGGCGGGGCCGGGGAATCCAGAATCGCCGGGATTGGCGCCGGTGCCGGACGATACTTCTCGTCGGCCCGCGCGCACACGGCGAAGACTGCCGGGACCAGCCAAAGCCAGGCGCGCGGCGGAGCGCGACGCGAGGAGTTCAATGCTGGAATCATGTTCCGGTCGTCTTCGTGCTGGCTTTCGGAGTCTTGCAGAGTCCGCACGCTCATGCAAGCGATGAGGTCCGCGCGCAGGCCGCGCGTTCACTCTCCCGCGAAATCCCCGCACTTTCCGGTTCATGTTTGGCGAACGTGGACTTATGCTCTGCGGCGTGGCCGGTCCCTTCTTGACTCCCTTGCGCGCCACGACGCGTTTCTGCGCGGTCTTCGGCCATCCGGTGCGCCACTCGGCCTCGCCCGCGATGCAAAACGCCGGCCTTGCCGCGCTCGGCTTGAACTGGCGCTACCTCGCCTGCGAAGTCCATCCCGACCACCTCGCCGCCGCCATCGAGGGCGCCAAGGCCATGCGCTTCATCGGTCTGAACCTCACCCTCCCCCACAAGTTGCTCGCCCTCGGCATGGTGGATGTGCTCGACGAATCCGCCAAGATGTGGGGCGCGGTCAACACCATCCGCTTCGAGGCGCTCGGCGCTGATGGCCGCTGGATGTCGTTGTCCGAAGTCGCCGCCGATGACCTCACCACGCTGCGCAGCCACGGCTTCAACACCGACGCCGACGCGCTCACCCGTTCCTTGAAGGAAGACCTCCACTGCGAACCCCGCGGCTCCCGCGTGCTCCTGCTCGGCGCCGGTGGCGCGGGCCGCGCCGCCGCCGTGAAACTCGCCGCCGACGGCGCCGCCGAGCTCTTCATCGCCAACCGCACCGCATCCAAGGCCGAGGAACTCGCCGCCGAAATCCGCCAGCGTTTTCCGCAGACCACCGTCGCCACCGGTTACCCGCCCGGCCCCGTGGACCTCCTCATCAACGCCACCTCCCTCGGCCTGCGGATGGTGGACGCCATGCCGCTCGACGTCACAACATTCCGCGTGTCGCGCGCGCGCGCCGTTTACGACATGATTTACACCCCCGCCGAGACGCCCCTGCTCGCCGCCGCCAAGGCCGCCGGCTGCCGCGTCGCCAACGGCTTCGGCATGCTCCTCCACCAAGGCGCTCGCGCCCTCGAAATCTGGACCGGCCGCCCCTCCCCGCTGGACCCCATGCGCCGCGCGCTCAAGGAACAGGTGTATGGAAGCTGACCTGCGGACATTCCCGCTCGCGCAAGGCGGCACGGGGCTGCCCGGCACACGCGCCCTTGAACTCTCCGCGATGCGCCATTCGCAAGCCGCGTCCCGCGTTTCCCCGTGACTGACGCCAGCCCATTCGTCGCGTTGCCCAAGCCCTTCTGGGCCGCCGTGTTCTTCGTCTTCGGCGCGATCGTCGGCAGCTTCCTCAACGTCTGCATCCACCGGATGCCCCGGGGCGAAAGCCTCGTGTTCCCCGGCTCGCACTGCCCCGGCTGCGGTTACGCGATCCCGTGGCACCAGAACATCCCGCTGTGGTCCTGGCTCGCGCTCGGCGGCCGATGCGCCAATTGCCAGTCCCCCATCAGCGCCCGCTACATGCTCGTCGAACTCCTCACCGCCGTCCTCTTCGCCGCCACCTGGATCGCTTTCGGCCCCGCCGCGCCGTGGATCGCCGTCGTCTCCAGCGTGCTCATCGCCGGCCTCATCGCCGCCACCTTCATCGACTTCGAGCACTATATCATCCCCGACGAAATCACCTTCGGCGGCATGGCCGCCGGGTTCATCCTCTCCGCCTTCGTCCCCGGCATGCACATGCTCGAACACACCGCCGAGGCCATGAAAAGCAGCGCCCTCGGCATCGGCGTCGGCGCCGGCATCATCTACGCCATCCTGCGCCTCGGAAAACTCTTCTTCGGCCGGCAACACATCGGCTGGCAGGGCGACCAGCGCATCCTCTTCGGCGAATCCTCCCTGCACCTGCCCGCCCAAGAAGTCCCCTACGAGGAACTCTTCTACCGCAAAAGCGACGCCGTCCGCTTCCGCGCCCGCACCCTCGAAATGGTGGACCGCTGCTACTGGAACGTGGACGTCGCCCTGCGGCAGGACCGGCTGCACATCGGCGCGGACACCTTCGACCCCGAGACCGTGCTCCACCTCGAGGCGACCACGGGGCAAGTCGAACTGCCGCGCGAGGCGATGGGCTTTGGCGACGTGAAGTTCATGGCCGCCATCGGAGCGTTCCTCGGCCCCAAGGCCGTGATCTTCTGCCTGATGCTCAGCTCCGTCATCGGCTCCATCGTGGGCGTGACGCTCATCCTCCTGCGCCGCCAGGAATGGTCCAGCAAACTGCCCTACGGCCCCTACATCGCACTCGCCGCCGTCGTGTGGATCTTCGTCCGCGGGCACATCCTCGAATGGCTCGTCCGCGAGTGATCGCCCCACGATCCGCATGCCGCATGCCGCATCCAAGCCCGTCGCTCCCCTCCCCACAGCAATGCGCCTAGCTGGCCCGCCGCGTGATCTTCACCGTGTTGCTTTCCTTCTTGTAAGGCGATTGCTGTGCGCGCCAGCACACCAGCCATGCGAGGCAGATATCCAGAAGTTCCCGTTACCCCGACTCCTGTTCGTCACGCCTTGCAGGATGTGCGATACAAAAACGGCACTCTGAGCCTCAAACCGGCCCTGAACGGGCACTCGATCCCTCCCGCAGTTGCGGAAACCGCTCCACCCTGCCCTGCAACAGCCACCAAAGCGCCCCGGCGTCAGTCAGAATACCGAGGACGCCCAAGAACCCGCTCCGCCGCCCGAACGCACCGCGGAGAAGCCGTTAGATGCAGCGAATGGTTAGGCCGCGTTGTCATGCGATGAACAATGTGCCAATCGATAAGAGTAACCCCAATGCAATCAAGCCAAATACTAGCCCGCGCAAGTTTCCGGCCCGAGCAAGATCAACTTCGGATTCGGCTTCGGTTCTTCGGCGACGGAGTGCAATCGATGTCAACCCACACACGAGCCAAGCGCCAAACGTGGCAGGAAAATAGAATATCGTGATGGCCAAGCCGCCTTGGTCATGGAATGTGCCCGCGGGGCGAGTGAGAATCCAACCCCACACACTGAGCGTAAATACAATGGACGCCAACGTGAGAGTCACTGCAGTTTGTGCCAGAGTTCGATTAGTCATGTGCTGCGAAGCGGCCTGACGCCAGAACGGACCGACGCGGGCGGCCAGAGGCGTCTTGAATTGGAAACTGACGCAACCCGCCCGCGTTCGCTCCAGTGATCTTGTTCGGCCACTTCATCAAGGTATCTCTCGCTTCTCGGCTTCCGTCTTCTTACGAATCCTTTGCATCGTGGACCTGCGGCAGGCGGGGCAGTAGCCGAGTCGCCTGGGTTCCCCTGCCGCCTTGTAGCGGATGCCGCCGGAATCCCATACATCGCGTTTGTGACCACAGGAACATTCG
>VHCN01000070.1 GCA_016871675.1 Verrucomicrobiota bacterium | reverse complement strand
GCCGACGTGCGCGATGATCGCGTCCGCGCCCGCCTCGGCCATCGCCTTCGCCTCCGCGGGCGTCGAGACGTAAACGATGCTGAACAAGTCCATCCTTCGCGCGAGCGAGACCATCTCGAACTCCTTTTCCACGCTCATGCCCGTCTCCTCGAGGATTTGCCGGAAGCGTCCGTCCACGATGCAGTGCGTCGGGAAATTGTTCACGCCGCTGAAGCCCATGGCCTTGACCTGAAGCAGCCAGTGCCACATGCGGCGGCGCGGGTCGGTCGCGTGCACGCCGCAAATCACCGGCACTTCCTCGACCACCGGCAGCACCTCGTGCTCGCCGATTTCCATCGCGATGGCGTTCGCGTCGCCGTAAGCCATCAACCCGCAGGTCGAGCCGTGCCCGGCCATGCGGAAACGACCGGAGTTGTAAATGATGATGAGGTCGCCGCCGCCGCGCTCGATGAACTTCGCGCTGATGCCCGTGCCCGCGCCCGCGGCGATGATCGGCCGGCCCTTGCGGATTTGCTCGCGCAACCGCTCGACGACTTCCTTCCGCGTGTAGGGATTCCCCTTTCCAGTCCAAGGATTCGGCATAAGTCCGGGGGAGCATTCGCGCCGGGGCGCAGGGGGTCAAACCAAATTCCCGGTCGCCCTTGGTTGAAATCGGTTCTCGCGGGGACTTCCCCTTTCCCCGGCGGGCGGGGCATAATCCATCCGTCAAATGCACCCCGCACCGGCACCCCGGCGACTCGCGCGCGCGTCCGCGTGGATGCTTGCGTGGCTCGTGGCGGGCGGTCTGCTTCTCTCGCAAGCGGCGACGAATCCCGCGGCGGAACTTGCTTTGAAAGGCCTCCAGCTTGCGCCCGGACTCAAGGTCGAACTCTTCGCCGCGGAGCCGATGCTCAAGAATCCCGTCGCCTTCAGCATCGACGAGCGCGGGCGCGTCTTCGTCGTGGAGACGCACCGGTGGAACAAGTCCGTCTTCGACATCACCAAGGAAACGCCGTGGCTTCTCAACGACCTGTCGCTCCGCACCGTGGCCGGCCGCGCGGATTTCCTGCGCCGGCAGTTCACGGGCACGAACTTCGCCACGCTCACGAACGACACCGAGGTCATCCGGCTCCTCGAGGACCGCGACGCCGACGGCCGCGCGGACTTCTCCGAGATTGTCGCCACCGGGTTCAACAAGCCCGAGTCCGGCACGGCCGCGGGCATTCTCGCCAAGACCGGCTCGGTGTGGTTCGCGAACATCCCGGATGTCTGGCGATTCTCGATTCCCGATTCTCGAAACTCGAACTCAAATCCGGCACGCGTTCCCGCCACAGGCTCCGCGCTCATCCATCGCTCGTCGCCGATCGCGAATCAGTTCGGCGTGCACATCGGCGTGTCCGGCCACGACTTGCACGGGCTCGTGATGGGGCCGGACGGGCGGCTCTATTTCAGCGTCGGCGACCGCGGCTTCGAACTGCGGCCCGGCACGAAGCATCCCGGCTTCAGCGCCGGTTACCTCCGCCGCGTCGCGCCCGACACCGGCGCGGTGTTCCGGTGTCGTCCCGACGGCTCCCAACTCGAGGTCTTCTGCATCGGCCTGCGCAATCCGCAGGAGCTGGCCTTCGACGCCTTCGGCAACCTCTTCACGGTGGACAACGACACGGCGGGCGCGGACAAGTCGCGCCTGTTGCACCTGGTCGAGGGCGGCGACTACGGCTGGCGCTGCTCGTATCAGCACATGAAGGGGTTCGGGCCGTGGGTGCGCGAAGGCGTGTGGCGCGGCGGCGCGGACGACGTGCTGCCGACCTGCGGCGAAGTCGCGCAGGGTCCTGCGGGATTCGCGTTCTATCCCGGCACGGGACTGCCGGGCCGATACAGGAACCAATTCGTCCTCTGCGATTTTCCCGGCGGCGTGTGGAGCTTCAGCGTGAAGCCGCGCGGCGCGAGCTTCGAGGTCGCCGCCCGCGAGAAGCTCCTGTGGAACTGCTGGCCAACCGATGTCGCGTTCGGCCCCGACGGCGCGCTCTACGTGCTGGACTGGGTCGCCGGCTGGGGCGCGCCGGAAAAGGGGCGGATCTATCGGGTCACCAACGACGAGAAGGACACGCGCGCCGCACATGACAACCCACAATTGGGTGGAATCCGTGAATTCTCGGGCGCCGTGGCAAGCTTCGAGTTCGCCATGAAGGTGGCGAAGGCCGGGGACAAGAACGCCATTCCCAGCGTGCTCAAACTGCTCCGCACGAACGCCGACGCCGACGCCCACCTCACGCACGCCGGCGTGATGGCGCTGGTCGGCATCGGTGACACCAACGCCATCAACCAGGCTGCGCGCGATGAGTCGCCCGCCGTGCGCCGCGCCGCGTTGCTGGCGATGCGGCGTCTGGAATCGCCCGGCATCGCGCGCTTCCTCAACGACCCCGAGCCGCGACTGCGCCACGAGGCGGCGCGCGCCATCCATGACGTGCCGATCGAGGAGGCGCTGCCCGAACTCGCGCTTTTCATCGGCAAGGTGGACTGCCCGACGAACCTGCATCCGCGCGCGATCAACGCCTGCTTCCGGCTCGGCACCGACCGTCACGCGAAGATGCTCGCGGCGTTCTCGCAGCGCGCGGATGTGCCGGACGCGATGCGAGTCGAGGCGCTCGACGCGCTCGCCGCCTGGAAGGTCGAGGCGGCCGAGCCGGGTCACGTGCCCGTCGCCCCGGAGCGCGACGCCCGCCACGGTTCCACGCCGGTGATCAACCCGGAGAACTGGCCGGGCTGGTTCGACCGCGTCGTCGGCCTGTGGCGGCCGCTCCCGCCGCGCTCCGGCGTGGTGGCGCAGCGGAACCTGCTCGGCGTCGCCTCGCGGCTTTTCGAGGACAAGTCCGCCGCCGTTCAACTCGCCACGCTGCGGGCCGTTGTGAAACTCGACGCGAAACCTGCGGTGCAGCCGCTTTTCGACCGGTTCACTGCGACGAACACGCCGCTGGAACTGCGCCGCGAGATCCCGGCCGCGCTCGTGGCCTTGCGGCACTTCCGCGCGGCCGAGGCCGTGAAGCTCGCCCTCGGCGATTCCGATGTCGCGCTCCGCGCCGCGGCCATCGGCCTGCTGGACCGCGTGGATTTGCCGGATGCACCGGCGGCGATCGGGCTGATGCTCGCCAAGGAGACGGACACCCGGCTCGCGCAGACCGCGTTCGCCACGCTCGGCCGGTTCGGCGGCGCGAAGGCCGACGAAGTGCTCGCCTCGTGGCTCGCGAAGTTGACCGCCGGACAGGTCCGCGCGGAACTTCAACTCGACCTCGTTGAAGCCGCCGGGCGGCGGACGAATGCGGTGACGGTTGCGGCGCTTCAACGGTTCACGAACACGCTCGCCACGAACGACCCGCCCGCGCCGCACCGGCCGCTGCTCGCCGGCGGCGACGCCGCGAACGGCAAACGGATCTTCCACGAACACGCGGCAGCGCAGTGTCTCCGGTGCCACGCGATCAAATCCGCCGGCGGCACCGTCGGGCCGGACCTCGCCGGCATCGGCACGCGCCAGACTCGCCAGCAGTTGGTCGAGTCCATCCTCTTCCCAAACCGGCAAATCGCGCCGGGCTTCGAGAGTGTGACCATCACCCTTGCGAACGGCGCGGTGCACGCAGGCGTGGTCAAGCGCGAGACGGAGACCAAGCTCGAACTGCACTCGCCCGAAGACGGCTTGTTGCAGTTGCGCAAGGCGGACATCCGCGCGCGCGCGAAAGGACTCAGCGCGATGCCCGAGGGCGTGGAGAAACTGCTCACTCGCTTCGAGCTGCGCGACCTTGTGGAGTATCTCGCGGCGTTGAAGTAACGGCGGTCACGCCATCCAACCGACTTCCGATCCATGCACCCCGCGCACGAGGCCAAGCGGAGCGCCGGTATTCTGACGGGCGTCTTGTGCTACGCGCGGGCGGCCGGTCCGGCGCTCGCCGCGGGCTTGCTCGCGGCCGCGGCGGCGGGGGCCGCGGAGCTGCCGCTGGAACTGCACGCGAGCGCGAAGGTCTCCGGCGCACGACCGGGCGTGCACGGGTTTGTTGTGCATGACGTGCAGTCCGAGTTTCAATCGGGCACGACGGAGATTCATGTGCTTCTGCCGCAAAACCGGCCGCCGGGCGCGAAGTTCCCCGTGCTCTACCTGTTGCCCGTCGAGGCGACGAACGGCGTGCATTGGGGCAGCGCGCTCGCGGAGGCGAAACGGCTCGATCTCGCGAACAAGGTCGGCGTGATCTGCGTTTATCCGACATTCAGCCAGCTCCCGTGGTTTGTGGATCACTCGGCGGACAAGTCTATCCGGCAGGAAAGCTACTTCGTGAAGGTCGTGGTGCCCGCGGTCGAGTCGAGGCATCCCGCACGGCGCGACCGCGACGCACGGTTGCTGCTTGGCTTCAGCAAGTCCGGATGGGGCGCGTGGAGTCTGCTGCTGCGGCATCCCGATGTGTTCGGCAAAGCCGCGGCGTGGGACGCGCCCACCGCGATGGAACAGCCGCGCTACGGGCTCGAAGCCATCTCCGGCACGCGCGAAAACTACGATCGGCACCAGTTGCACGAGGCACTGCGCACGCGGGGGAAGGCGCTGGGCGCTTCGGCGCGGCTCGGGTTGTTCGGCTACGACAACTTTCGCGCGCAGATGACGCAGACGCATCAGTGGATGGAGACGCTTGGCATCCCGCACGAGCGGCGGGACGGTCCGCAACGGAAGCACCACTGGGAAAGCGGCTGGGTCGAGGAAGCCTCACTGTGGCTCGTGAAGTAGCTGAAGCCGGTCAAGCGTCCGCCCGTGGCCGGGCGCGATCAAGGCTGCTTCTTCTCCGCCTCGATTTCCTTCACGAGCAGGCTCACCGCGAGTTCGAGCGTGTCGCCGCGGATTTCCTTGAAGCGGATGACGCCCTTGTGGTCGAGCACGTAAATCGTCGGCCAGCCGGTGACATCCCACGCCTGCGCGATGGGGCCGCTGGTGTCGCCGCCGTCCCAGAAGTTGGGCCAGTCGAATTGCTCGCGCTTGAGCGTCGACCGCAGGCGGTCCTTGCCGTCGCTGTTCACGCCGACGAACGTGACCGGCTTGCCTTGCATCCGCCTCGCGAGCGACCGCTGCGAGGGATACATCGCGCGGCACGGGCCTCACCAGTCGCCCCAGAAATCAAGCACCACCACGCGGCCGCGAAAGTCCGAGAGCTTCATCTTTTTGCCGTCCACGTCCGCGCCTTCGATTTCCATCGCCTCGCGGCCGATGCAGAAGTGCGACACTTCGTGCACCTGCGCCTGCGCGCGCTTCGCAAGCGCGGGCTCGGTGGCGTGCTGCGCCGCGACCTGCTGAAACCACTTCACCGCCTCGTCGGCGAGTTTCACCGGGTCTGACGACTTGATGACGTCCTCGTAGTGCTTGCGGTCCACTGGACGAAGGTCTTTCTCCGCGCCGGCGAGGTTGAGAATGAGGTCGGCGCGGACCTCGGCCTTGTTCTTGCAATAGAGGCCGAGCGCAAACGCGGCCTGCGCTTTCACATCGCGATGCGGGGTCTCCCCGAGCAGTTTGCGGAGGCGCTGCTCCGTCGAGTCGGTGATGCGGGAAGCGATGGGTTCGCAAACCGCGGCGATCTTTTGGCTGCGCGTGTGGTCGGCGAAGAGGCGGTCGAGGGCCTTGTGCGCGTGATCGTCGTCGCCGTTGTTCGCGGCCCAGACGAGCGCGTCAACCGCCGCAGGGTCTTTCGGGTGCGCGTCGGCGAGCTTGAGGAATCGCGAAGCGAACGCGGCGACGTCGGGGCGCTTGGTGGCGCGGACTTTGTCGCGGTCCGGTCCGATCTTGGCGGCGCGCACGGCGGCGGTGAAGGCAGCTTGGGCGAGGTCGTATTCGCCGGCGATGGCCTCGTATTGCTGCGCGGGCGTGCGTTCGGCGGCAACGATTTGAGCGGCGACGATGCAGTTCAGGATCAGCGTGATGACTGGTGGGTGGTGTGAGGTTTTCATGGGGCTTCGCGCCGTCGGATGCCATCGCACCGAACTGGAGTTCGGCGCTTCAATGCAATGGCCGCCGGGTGCCCGGCGGCCATTTATGACAGTGATTTCTGGCCTCGCCGGGGTTACTTGCCGGCCTCGATGGCTTTGACGAGCGCGTCGATTTCGCGGTCGAGCACTTCGCCGCCGGGCGAGCCGACGTAGCTCTTGCGGATGACGCCTTTGTGGTCAATCAGATACATCGTGGGCCAGCCCTGCACTTGCCATTCGGTGGCGATGGGGCCGCGGGTGTTGCCGCCATCCCAGAACGAGCGCCAGGTGATGTTCTCGCGCTTGATGGCGTCCACGACCTTTTCTTTCGGGTCGGAGTTCACGCCGATTAGTGCGAAGGGCTTGCCTTGCATCCGCGCCACGAGCGACCGCTCGTGGGGATACATCGCGCGGCAGGGCCCTCACCAATCTCCCCAGAAATCAATCATCACGACCTTGCCGCGATAATCGGAGAGCTTGAAATCCTTGCCGTCGATGTCCTGCCCGGCGATCTCGGGCGCGGGTTTGCCGGTGCCGAACTTCTTCGCGTGGTCGATGTCCTTCTGCGCCTGTTCGCCGAGTGTGCCGCGCCCGGCGGAGACGTCCGCGTATTTCTCGATGATCAGTTTGAGGGTGTTTTCCGCCTCGGCGGGGTTGGTGTCCTTGAGAATCTTGGCGAGCGCCATCGAGGCCTTGCCGCGGACGTCACGGTCGGCGCCTTTCTCGGAGAGTGCGCGGGCGAGCTTCTCGCCGGCTTCGCCGGTGTAGGGCAGGTAAGTCATCACGTTTGTGATGCGGGGGTTGCTGACGTGGTGCGCGGCTAGGAGTGCGATGGCCTTCGCTCCGGTGGAGCCGCGAAAATCCAATGTCACCGCCTGGATGAGCGCCTCGGCTGCGGCGGGGTCGGCGGGAGCACCGGAGACGGCTTCCAGGTAGCGAGCCGCGAATTTCGCGCGGTCGGGCATTTTCTCCTTGGCGACGGCGGCGCGGTCCTCGTTGAGTTTCACGGCGCGGATGGCGGTCGAGTATTCCGTGGCGGCGGCCTGGTATTCCTTTTGGATGGCTTTGACCTTTTCGGCGAGGGCGTCCTGTCCGAAGGCTGGCGCGGCGAGTGCCAGTGTCGTGGCGAACCCGAGGATGAATGGGAGTTGCTTCATGGTGTGCAGTTGTTGTTGGAACCACGGGGAGTAAACCGGGGCTGTGGAATAATTGCAAGCGCCGGGAGGGTGCTGGGCGAGTGGGGATTCGCCGGATTGCGAGGCTGGTTCTGCCGGTCTGCGCCGTTTCAAATTCCTTCGCCGAGGTAGCCGAGTTCGGAGAGTTTCTTCTCGATCTCCTGCTTGTCGTGTTGCGTGAGCGGCTTGCTGACTTTGAATTCGGCGAGCGGGTGGGTGTTTTGCCCGAAGCGGATGAAAGTCCAGATCCTCTCATGCAGGAAAAAGGTGAATACCTTGACGATCAATTCCGTGACACCGATTCCAAGCGCCAGGGATGCTATCCCGGTGAAAATGTAAACCAAGGCCGCGGTGATGACTGACGAGTAGATGCGGTAGCTGACCGCTTTGGCGAGGCTGCGTGACTTGGTTTCCATAAGCTTGAGCTCGGTGTGCAGTTCCGACGAATCGCATCCGCTGTCGTTTCAGGCCGGCGGCGTCGGAGCAGAGTCTGCAATGGTGCCGGGCGCTCGTCACAACAGCGGGGAAGCGGTCACGGATGCGGGTGGGCAGTCTATTTCAAATCACTATCAAGTCAATAGACATTAATCGGATTGAGTTACGATCGTTGGCACACTGATTCAAATTGTGCCGGCAATACACGCCTGGATAATCTTGACTTGATGTGTAGGGTTTGCAGGATACGCCCATGAAACTCTCGCTGCGCGGGGAATATGCCTTGAGGGCGTTGATTGTGCTGGGATCGCGTTACGGGCAGGACGTCGTCGCCACGCAGACCATCTCGGACGCGCAGAATATTCCAAAGCGGTTCCTCGAGCAGATTCTCAACGACTTGAAATCAGGCGGAATGGTCGAGAGTCGGCGTGGCGTTGCAGGCGGGTATCGGCTGCGGCGCGCCCCCGAAACCATCACGCTGGCCGAAGTCATCCGTCACATCGAAGGGCCCCTCGCTCCGGTCAGTTGCGTCAGCGAGCGGGCTTACGAAGCCTGTTCGTGCCCGGACGAATCGCGGTGCGGCATCCGAAGCGTGATGAAAGAAGTTCGCGACGCCATTGCAAAGATCCTGGAGGAAGTCACGCTCGCGCAGATGTGCGAGCGGGTGCGACGACTGCAAAGCGAACCGTCGAACGTTCTGGAATACATCATCTGAACCGGGCACAGGGTTTGAGCGGTGGACGGTTCCTGACGTTGCCTCGCGGATCGGGCGGTGGTATTCCACTTTCATGCTCACTCTTCACGAAAGCACGCGTCGTCGATTCCTGGCCGCGTTGGGAACCGGCGTCGCAGGACTTTCCCTCGGCGGGCCGGCCGCGAGCACCGCCGCGCGGAAGAAACGCATGGCCATCATCACGACGGAGTGGCGCTTCCGATCGCACGCGTGGCACATGGGGGAACGGTTTCTCGTCGGGTATCCCGTTCGCGGCGCCTGGCACCGGCCGCAGATTGAAGTCGTGTCCGCGTATGTGGACCAATTCCCGGAGAACGAACTGAGCCGCGCGCGGGCGCGGGAATTTGGCTTCACCATTTACCCGACGATCGCTGAGGCGCTGCGATGCGGCGGCAGCCGGCTCGCGGTTGACGCCGTGCTGATCATCGGCGAACACGGCAACTATCCCGTGAACGAAGCCGGCCAGAAAAAATATCCGCGCTACGAATTCTTCAAGCAGGTCACAGACGTCTTCCGGCAGGACGGCCGGGCCGCGCCGGTCTTCAACGACAAACATCTCTCGTGGAATCCCGCGTGGGCGGACGAAATGGTGCAGTTGTCGCGGCAATTGAAGTTTCCGTTTCTTGCCGGTTCCTCGTTGCCGGTGACGTGGCGGATGCCCGCGGTCGAAATGCCCGCCGGCGCAGTGCTGCGCGAAGTCATGGGCGTGGCGATGGGCGCGGTGGACAGTTACGACTTCCACGCCTTGGAAGTCATCCAATGCATGGCTGAACGCCGGCGCGGTGGCGAGACGGGCGTCGTGGCGCTCCAGGCGTTGCGCGGTGACTCCGTGTGGCACGCGATGGACACGGGTTCGTGGGCCGCCGGCGGATGGGACCCCGCGCTCCTCGAAGCGTGCCTGTCGCGCAGCCACACGCTCGCGCAGCCGCCGACCCACAGCCACCGGTATCCGACCGCGGAGCAAATCCGCAGCTTCGTGAAGGACCCGGTCGCGTATCGTTACGAGCACGCCGACGGGTTGAAGGCCACGATGCTGCTGCTGAACGGACTGGTCGGGGATTTTACGTTCGCCGCGCGGAGGAGCGGCCAGTCGCAACCACTCTCGACGCTGTTTTACCTGCCGCCCAATCCAAACGTGGTTTATTCCGCAGCACTCATGGCGCAAGCCGAACGGATGTTCCTCACCGGCCGCGCGCCGTATCCCGTGGAGCGCACGCAACTCACCGGCGGGCTCGTCGCCGCCGGCATGCAATCACTCGCCGCCGGGCAGAAGCGCATCGAGACGCCCCACCTGGCGATCCGCTACAAGGCCCCGCGCGAGTCGACCTACTGGCGGGATTGAGGCGAACGCAGGCCAACGGAGCCAACAGAGCCATTGACACCGCCGGGACTGGTGTTTAACGTCCCGCCACTGTTCAACCCAATCATTGAGCCGCCATGTTTCTTAAGATCGCCCTGATTGTTTCGATTCTCTGCAGCGCGGCAGTCTTTGCGCTCAGCGAGCTCAAGCTCAAACCCACCCTCACCACGCTCAACGAGGAAAAGGAGAAGAAGGCCAAGGACCTCGAGGAGATGACCAAGCAGAAGGAAAAATTCGCCAAAGAATCCAGCGATCGCCAGCAAAAGATCGACGTCGCAGAGCAGGAACGCGATGCCGAGAAGGCCAAGGCTGACGCGGCGATGAAGGAAGTCGCGGTGGAGAAAATGAACACCACGAAAGCCATCGCGGACGCTGCGAAGGCCGCCGCCGAAACCGCGAGTGTGAAGAAAACGGCGGAAGAGTTCTTCGCGTCCGGATTTAACATGCCCCAAATCAAGTCCATGGCTGCCGAACTCCCGGCCGTGAAGACCGAACTCGATGTCACCAAGGAAGAACGCAAGATTCTGGCCGTCCGCGTGAACAAGCTACAGGGCGAGGTGGATTCCGTGAAAAACGTCGGCAAGGATGTGGTGCTGGACTCCTCCATCAAGGGCCGCATCGTCGCAGTCGATCCGAAGTGGGATTTCGTCATCGTGGATGTCGGTGGCAACCACGGTGTGCTCAAGAACGGCGAACTCATCGTCAACCGCGCCGGGAAATTCGTCGGCCGCCTGAAGGTGTCCACCGTCGAACCCGGCCACTCCATCGCCAACATCATGCAACAGTGGAAGAAGAAGGGTGAAGAAATCCTCGAAGGCGACGTCGTCGTCGTGCCCTAAGATGAAAGCGCCCCTGAACTTGATCGCCCGCGCCTTGCTTCTCGCCGCCGTGTCCGTTTTGCTTTTGGGCGCCAGCGGTTGCGCCACGACGGAGCCGGGAAACGCCTCGTCGCGGCCTTGGAATTCGCCGAAGTCCTGGGAGACGGGGCTGCCCGGAGGATTGTTCGACCGCCGCTGAATTCCCGACTGCAAGCCTGCTGCGACGGCTGCCGACGCGGGCTTGGAACCCGCCAGATCTTCCCATGCCCACCTACGAGTATTCCTGCGACAAGTGCGGTCTTCACTTTGAGAAAGTCCAGTCCATGAAAGAGTCCGCGCTCGCCGTCTGCCCGAAGGAGCTCTGCGGGCGCAAGCGCTGGGGGCGCGGCCGTGTCCGGCGATTGATGGGCGCGGGTGCCGGGCTGATCTTCAAGGGCAGCGGCTTCTACATCACCGACTACCGCAGCGAGAACTACAAGCAGGCCGCGAAAAAGGACGCGCCACCCGCGCCGGCACCTGCGGCAGACGCCAAGCCCGCCACCCCCGCCGCGAAGTCGGGCGGCGACTCAAAGCCCGCTCCCGCCGCGAAACCCTGACCGCATCATGAATGCCGCGCGCCGAAGTCCCTTCGTCCGGGCCGCCGCCGCGCTCGTCGCGCTGCTCGTGGCAACGGCAGGCCGGGTGGAAGCCGCATTCAGCTACAATCACTTCGACACCTTCGAAAGCCGCTCGCGCCAATTCGTCGTCACGGGCGTCAGGCCCGGCGTGGTCGTGAGCATGCCGGACGGCACGCGGGCGCCGACCAACCTCGTGCGGCTCGAACCCGCCGTGGTCGCTGTCAACTGCGAGCGCGTGAAAGAAGTCCTGCTGCGCGAGTTGCACCTCACCGACCAGTGGCGCGGACGCATCCGCGTCTCGCTCCTGCCGGAGGCGCCGCCGACGCGGCCGATTGCGGTGAATCGCGAGTGGTATTCCGAGGGCTGGCAGTTTCGCGTGCTGGCGCCGCACTACGCCGAACCGGCGGAGGTGTCGCGCGCAATTACCGGCGCGCTGGCGCTGGAGCTGGCCAACCGCTTGAACCCGTCGCAACGCGCCGGCGAAGTCCCGCTGTGGGTGGTCGAGGGGCTCGCCGCCCACTTGCGCACGACGGGCGGCCTGCACTTTTTGGACGGCACCAGCGCCCCGGTCGCAGGCGCGGGAAGGTTTTCGGTGGTGGACAATCCACGGGCCGTCATCTCGATGACGGGGCGCTTCCCGGAACCGTATCGCGAGGCCCGCGAAGTCCTGCGCGCCGCCGCGCCGATGTCGTTCAAAGACCTCAGCCTGCCACGCCCCGAGCATCTCACCGGCGCGGCGCTGCAGACGTTTCGAAGCAGCTCGCACGTGTTCGTGAGCGAACTGCTCAAACAGCCCGAGGGACCGGCGCGGTTCGTCGCGTTTCTGCAGGCGCTGCCGTCGTTCCTGAACGCGCAACTCGCGTTCGAACACGCCTGGCAGCAACAGTTCAAGTCCGCGCTCGACATCGAGAAATGGTGGTCGGTGGTTCACGCGAGCGTTTTGTCCCGTGACGAGCACCGCCGGTGGACGCACTCCGCGAGCTTGCAACGCCTCGATGAACTTCTCCTTGCGCACGTCGAGGCGCGGGCCGCGGCGGGCGCGCTGCCCGAGCGGCGCGCGATCAAGCTGCAGTTGTTTCTCGGCCAGGCCCAGTTCAGCCGCGAGCGCGGTGCCATCGCCAATCTGGTCGTGCAGCTCACATCACTCCAGTCGCAGGCGCCGCACGACCTCGCGCGGCTCATCGCAGACTATCGCGCCGCCTTCACTTCCTACCTGCAAAAGCGCGAGCGCGCCGGCCAGCTCTTCGACATCGCAGGCAAGCCCGCGCCCAGCCACAAGGTCGTGATCCAGGAAACCATCAAGCAACTCGACGTGCTCGACGTGATTCGTGATGACTTCCGCAAACTCGGCGCGCTGACGGCCACGCCGGTTGCCGCGCAGTGAGCGGCCCCGGCGGCCACCTTGACTCCGCGATGTCCGATTCTATAGTCCCGGCCAACATGTCAACCGACGCCTCACCGGCGCAGGCCAAGGAGCCGCCTGCGTCGGGCCGCCTCGACTCGCTGAAGCAATTTCACCCCGGCGGCCGCGGTCCGTGGCGCGATGCCCCGGCTGCCGACTGGTCCGACTGGCGCTGGCAGCTCAAACACCGCGTCACCACGCTGGAACAACTCGAAACGCTCCTGCCGTCGCTGACCCGTGCGGAGCGCGCGGGCGCCATCCTCGCCCGGAGCAAGCTCGCGCTCGCCATCACGCCGTCATTCTTCAACCTCATCGATCCAGCCGACGAGGAATGCCCCATCCGCCGGCAGGTCATTCCGCGGGTCGAGGAGGCGCAAACCGCGCCGTGGGAATTGAGCGATCCTTGCGGCGAGGACGCGCACTCGCCCGTGCCGGGCCTCGTGCACCGCTATCCCGACCGCGTGCTGTTTCTCGTCACCGACCGCTGCGCGGCGTATTGCCGCTATTGCACGCGCTCGCGGCTCGTGAGCAACGCGAGCGGCTACGACTTCCATCCCGAGTTTGACCGCCAGCTCGCCTACATCGCGGCGCATCCGGAGATTCGCGACGTCCTGCTCAGTGGCGGCGACCCGCTGCTGCTCAGCGATGAGAAACTCGAAGACCTGCTCTCGCGGCTCCGCGCCATCAGGCACGTCGAGTTTCTGCGCATGGGCACACGCATCCCGGTCTTCCTGCCGCAACGCATTACGCCGGAGCTGTGCGCGATGCTGCGGCAGTTTCATCCCCTCTTCATCAGCATCCACGCGAACCACCCGCGCGAGCTGACCACGGAAGTCCGCGACGCGCTCGGCCGCCTCGCCGACGCGGGCATCCCGCTCGGCAACCAATCCGTCCTGCTGCGCGGCGTGAACGACGACCCGACGGTGATGAAGGCCCTCGTGCAGAAGCTCCTCATCTGCCGGGTGCGGCCGTATTACATCTACCAGTGCGACCTGATCTCGGGCTCGGCGCACCTGCGCACGAGCGTGCGCGAAGGGCTGGAAATCATGAAGTCGCTGCGTGGTCATACCACGGGCTACGCCGTGCCCACCTACGTGATCGACGCGCCCGGCGGCGGGGGCAAGGTGCCCGTGGCGCCCGGCTACATCCTTCGGCGGAACGACGAGCGGGTGATCGTGCGCAACTTCGAGGGCCGCGTGTTCGAGTATCCCGAGGCGGAGGATGGCACCCCGCTGTTCAAGCCCTCGGAGAACTTCACCACGCCGGAGATGGTGTGACATGCCGCGCGAGTCCGCTGAAGCGCGTTCCGCCCGCGCGCGACGTCTTCTCGCCGCGCTCAAACGCGCTTATCCCGATGCGCATTGCGAGCTCGATCATCGCGGCGCGTTTCACCTTCTCATCGCCACCATCCTTTCCGCGCAGTGCACCGACAAGCGCGTCAACAGGGTCACGCCCGCGCTGTTTGCGCGATTCCCGTCCGCGCAGGATTTCGCGACGGCGCGCCTCGGCGAGATCGAGGCGTTGATCAAGTCCACCGGGTTCTTCCGCAACAAGGCGAGGAACATCCAATCGTGCAGCCGCCAGCTCGTCGAGCGGCACCAGGGCGAAGTCCCGCGCACGATGGCTGAGCTCACCGCGCTCGACGGCGTCGGCCGCAAGACAGCGAATGTCGTTTTGGGAAACGCATTCGGCATCAACGCCGGGGTCGTCGTCGACACGCACGTCGCGCGCCTCTCCCGCCGCCTCGGGCTGACGCGGCGGGTGACACCCGAGCAAATCGAACAGGACCTGATGAAACTCATCCCGCGCGCCCAGTGGGCTTTGTGGAGTCACTGGCTCATCTGGCACGGGCGCCGCCGCTGCGCCGCGCGCAAGCCCGACTGCGCCGGCTGCGAGCTCGCCCGCGACTGTCCGCGCCTCGGCGTGAAACCGGTTCGGTGTAATTCACGCAGTTGACTTTCGCCCCGATCGCAGCCTGGATGATGAAGAAGCCCATGACTACGCCGCCCGCCCTCCGCCGTGGATTCACGCTCATCGAGTTGCTCGTGGTCATTGCCATCATCGCCATCCTCGCGGCGCTGTTGCTCCCGGCGCTGTCCAAGGCCAAGGAGCGCGCGCGCATGACGCAGTGCCTGAACAACAACAAGCAGCTCGCCCTCGGCACGATGCTTTACAAGGACGACTATGACGACCGGTTTCCGTTTGGCATCCGGATCAACAACGCGACGACGCAGCTCGACCCGCGCGGGTGGGTGATGCAACTGGTGCCCTTCGTCGGCGGCACAACGAACAACAACAAGATCTTCGTCTGCACCTCGGACCTGACCCCGGACACCGGTTCGCTTGCCTTCCTCGTCCACTACCGCGCGAACCGTCACATCTTCCGCGACGACCAGTTCACGGACCCCAATGCGCTCCGCGGGTCCATGATCAACAAGCCGTCGGATTTCGTGATGCACACGGAGAAGGACTCGGGCAACGCCGGCTTCAGCATGAACTCAGGAGGCTACGACAACATCCGCACGGGCTGGAACAACACGCCCTTCCCACGCAACGGCATGATCCGGCACAACTGGGGAATGACCGCGACCGCCGCGGATGGGCGCGCCGTCTGGGTCAAGATGCCGCCCTACCGGCCCAGCGGCAGCGCCACCGGGCCGGCCTCGCTCAACATGGAGGAACTCGGCGACATCCCCGGAGACTTGAACGCGAACTGGACCAGTTCGGGCCGGGAGAAGGTGTTCATCCGGGCCAAGAACGGTGGTGGAGGATTCTAGCCGGAATACGGCGTCGAGGCGTATCGCCTCCACTTGGCATCTAAGCCTTGAAGCTTGCCCGCGCCAGCGCGCCGCCCTAGCCTCCGCGCGATGTCGCGACTGCCGTTCGAGCTGATGCTGGCGCTGCGTTACCTCCGGCCCAAGCGCACGTTCGTCTCCTTCATCACCCTCATTTCCGTCGCGGGCGTGATGCTCGGTGTCGCCGTGCTCATCATTGTGATCAGCGTGATGACGGGCTTCGACCGGCAATTGCGGGAGAAAATCCTGGGATTCAACGCGCATCTGCGGGTCTTCAAGGTGCAGGGGCCGATGATCAACCACGAGGACGTGATCGCGAAGGTCCGGCAGCATGCGCGTGTTCGCGCCGTCGCTCCGTTCGTCCTGGGCAAGGTGCTCGTCGAGTCCCAGCCGCAGACGGGCGAGACGCCCGCGATGGACGCGCCGATCCTCCGCGGCACGGACCCCGACCTCGAGCGCAAGATCAGCACGCTCCACACGAATCTGGTCGATGGCGAGTTCAACCTCGGAGGCAACGGTCTCGTGGTCGGCGCGGAATTCGCGCGCAGCCTGCGGCTTCGTGTCGGCGACCGGCTCGCGGTCTACTCCCCATCGAACCTGAAGAAGATGCGCGAGACGCGCGGCAAGGACCGTGAGGTGGCCATCCTGCCCGAGGACTACGTGGTGCGCGGGATCTTCGACGTCGGCTACTTCGAATACAACGCGATGATCGTCGTGACCTCGCTCGGCAACGCGCAGGATCTCTACGAACTCGGCGAGGCCGTGCACGGGCTGCAGATCAACCTCGACGATCCTCACGCCGCCGCGGAGGCGAAGGGGCAGTTGCAGCGAGTGCTCGGCGACGGGTTCGAGATTCGAAGCTGGGACGAGGACAACTCGACCATCCTCAACGCACTGCTGGTCGAGAAGAGCGTGATGTTCTACCTGCTGTTCTTCATCGTGCTCGTCGCCGCATTCGGCATCACCAGCGCGCTGATCACGTTCGTCGTGCAGAAGACCCGCGAGATCGGCGTGCTGAAGGCGCTCGGCGCGGCGGACAGGCAGGTGCTCGCGCTCTTCCTCGCGCAAAGCGCGTTCGTCGGGTCGGTGGGTGTCACCCTCGGGCTCTCCCTGGGACTGCTCGCCATTCACTATCGGAACGAGTTCCTCCTCTTCATGCGGAACGCCACGGGGTTCGAATTGTTCCCCGCGAAGATTTACAATTTCAACCTCCTCCCCGCGATCGTGGACCCGCGGGACATTGTCATCATCTGCGGGGGCTCGCTGTTGATTTGCATCTTCGCCGGGTTGCTCCCCGCGTGGAACGCGAGCCGGTTGCGGCCTGTCGAGGCTTTGCGCCATGAGTGAGCCGCTGCTCGCCGCCCGGGGATTGCGCAAGCGCTACACGCTCGGCCGCCGCACACTCGACGTGCTGCGCGGCGTGGACCTCGCGGTGGACGCCGGGGAGTTTCTCGCGCTGCGCGGCGCATCGGGCGCGGGCAAGAGCACGCTGCTCCACCTGCTCGGCGGACTCGACAGGCCCGACGCGGGCGAAATCTGGTTCGACGGCAGGAACCTCGCGACCGTGAATGGCGGCGCGTTGGCGGCATTCCGCAGCACGAAGGTCGGCTTTGTGTTCCAAGCCTACCACCTGCTGCCCGAACTCGACGCGCTTGAGAACGTCTGCCTCCCGGGCCGCATCGCGGTCGCCGAACCGGCGCAGGTCGAAGCGCGCGCGCGCGAACTCCTTCAACGCGTCGGGTTGGCCGAACGCCTCGCCCACCGCCCCGCGGAACTTTCCGGCGGCGAACAACAGCGCGTTGCCATCGCGCGGGCGCTGGTGAACAACGCCGCGCTCATCCTCGCCGACGAACCGACAGGCAACCTCGACTCGCACACCGGCGAGGAGATCATCGCGCTCCTGTGCGAACTCCAGCGCGAGCGCCGCACCACGCTGCTCATCGCCACGCACGATGCCCGTGTCGCCGCCCGCGCACCGCGCGTGGTCGAACTCGTGGACGGCGTGATTCGCAGCGGAGCGTAAGCAATCCGCCCCTTGCCGCACTCATCCTCTGGCGGCGGGCGTGGAGCGTGTGATGGAAATCCAAACTCTGTCGAAGCAGATGGCTTCCTCCCTCGGCAAACCTGATTAGGTCCCGCAACACGACGGTCTCAACGTCCGAATTGTCCTGCTGCAACGTGGGGAATCGAGACGCAACTTTCCTTCAAGCACCCCCATCACCGGCGTTCGCCTCGACGCCAGCGGCTCGAACAGCGACTACCCGCGCAGCTACACGCGGGAGCCATCCGCCGACGGGCAGAACTGGGGCGAACCAGTCGCGAAGGCCGTGGGCAAAGCCACCGCGAATAAGCTGGACCCCAAGCATTTTCAGTAAGCCTTGCGCTCCTGACCCACCCAAAGGGATAGGCATCCGGACGTAACCCCGCGCGCTGCCCGGCGTCATCTTCGCCGCCCACGCGCATGTCCCAACTGTCCGCCAGCCCTGACCCTGCCAAGTCCGTGAAATGGGGCAGCCAGGCCGTGGATGAAATGATGATTGGCCACTTCGAG
>VHCN01000069.1 GCA_016871675.1 Verrucomicrobiota bacterium | reverse complement strand
ATGGCGGTCGTGGTGCTCGAGGTCGTCGTGCGTGAGGAGGACCTGCGCGACGTGGAGGCCGAACGACTCGAAGAGCCGCTCGTAAGTGGTCATCAGCCGCGACTGGCCGACGGCGGCGCATGCCTGCAACTCAGCGAGGTCGCGCGGGCGCTCCGCGTGGCCGAGCACGCCCATGCCCGCGCCCACGGCGCCGGAGGTGACGAGCACGATTTCGCGGCCGGCATTCCGCTGGCCCGCGAGTTGCGCGACAAGTTGGCGGAGTTGCCCCAAGTCGGGCTGCTTCCGGCTGTCGGTGAGGACGCCGGTGCCGAGCTTCACCACGATGCGGGTGACATTCTGGAGCAGGCGGGCACGCACGGCGGGGGGACTTTACAGCGGCGTGCGGGACTGTCGAGGCGGCGGTGTGGTGCGCGCTGCAGGATTTGAACCTGCGACCCCTTCCGTGTGAAGGAAGTGCTCTACCGCTGAGCTAAGCGCGCGGCTCCGGCCTCAGGGCGGCAAAAGTTACGCGCCGGCTCCGGACGCGACAAGGCTTTTTGGGGGTGGCTGCCCTTGAGATGTAGCGTCGGCTCTGTGAGTTGACATGCTGGCGCACAGCGCCAACGCTCCACCTTATTGACCCGCGACCCTTGTGGGGATCCGGGCCGAGCTCCGGCCGATGGAACGCGGGCTTGCAGTCGCGGACCTAAACCCGGACAACGGGCGCATGTTCACGGGCATTGTTGAGGAAACCGGACGCGTGGCCGCCGTGCGCGAAACCTCGCGCGCCATCGAACTGGCCATCGGCCTGCGCCTTTGCTCGCGAGGGCTCAAGACGGGCGACAGTCTCGCGGTGAACGGCTGCTGCCTGACGGTCGCCGCCCTGCGCCGGAGCGGCGCCGGGGTTGCGCGGGCGCGCTTCGACCTGCTCCGCGAAACCTGGGAGCGCACCAACTTGCAGTTCGTCCGCGCCGGTTCGCGGGTGAATCTCGAGCGTTCGTTGCGCGCGGACGGCCGCCTCGGCGGGCACTTCGTAACCGGTCACGTCGACGGGCTCGGCCGCATCGCCCGCTGGGAAAAGTCGGGGCGCGACCACGTGCTCGACATCGAGGCGCCGCGCGACGTGCTGCGCTACATCGTGCCGAAGGGGTGCGTGGCGGTGGACGGCGTCAGCCTGACCGTCGCGAACGTGATCGCGCGCGGCTTCCGCATCTGGATCATCCCGCACACGCTCGCCGTCACCGCGCTGCGCGAGCGCAAGGCCGGCGACGCCGTGAATCTCGAAGCCGACTTGCTCGGCAAACACGTGGACCGGCTGCTTCAGGCGCGCCGCTGAATCACCGCGCGCCTTCCGCCCCGCCGGGCCGCCCCGACATGGACACTTTTTTTGACACGCACGCGCACCTCGACTTTCCGGATTTTGAGCCGGACCTCGACGCGGTCGTGGAACGCGCGCGGGACGCCGGGATTGAGAAGATCATTTCCATCGGCACGGACCTGGCGAGCAGCGAGCGGGCGGTGAGGATTGCGGAACGGTTTGAGAACGTGTTCGCCGTCGCCGGCTGGCATCCCGGCCACGCGACCGAGGCGCCGGGGGACATCCGCGGGCCGCTGCGGGTGCTGGCGAAACACCCGAAGGTCGTGGCCATCGGCGAGACGGGGCTGGATTACTACCGACTGCCGGGAACGCTGGATGAGGACGCGCGCATCAAGGCGAAGCAGGCGGCGCTGTTCGCGCAACAACTCGAGGTCGCCGCCGAGCTCGGCCTCAACTGCGTTGTCCACGAGCGCGCGTCGTTCGAGGACGTGCTCGCGCAGTTCACGCCGCACGCGTCGCGGGTGCGGGCGGTGTTCCACTGCTTCGGCGGCGACCCGGCGGCGATGCGGCGCGTGCTCGCGCTCGGGTCGCTCGTCAGCTTCACCGGCATCGTCACCTTCAAGAATGCCGCGACGGTGCGCGAGACCCTCGCGGCGGCGCCGGACGGCAGCTTCATGTTCGAGACGGACAGCCCGTTCCTCGCGCCCGTGCCGTTTCGCGGCAAGCGCTGCGAGCCGGCGCGCGTTCGGGAGATTGCGGAGTTTGCCGCGCAAGTGCGCGGCGGCACGCTGGCGGAACTCAGTTCGGCGACCTGCGCCACGGCACGGGGCTTCTTCCGGGCCTTCGGTTGACTTTCACTTTCCGAGAGGCAAAAGTCCGCGCCGCATCGTCCAAGTGAACATGAGATTTCTTCCGCTCCTGCCGGTCTTCGCCCTCGCCACCCCGCTGTCCGCCGCGCGCGCGGCGGACGTGGATTTCGTCAAGGACATCAAGCCGATCCTGGAATTGAGCTGCGCCGCGTGTCATCGCGAGGGTTACGCGCGGGGCGGCTACCGGATGGAGACGCGCGCCGAGGCGCTCAAGCCGGGCGACAGCGGCATCGCCATCCGGCCGGGCGACGCGGCGAAGAGTTCCTTCTACACGCGCACGGTGCTGCCGGTGGACGACGACGAATTGATGCCGCCGAAGGCGAAGAACGGCCCGCTGCCGAAGGCGCAGACGGATTTGATCCGCGACTGGATCAACCAGGGCGCGAAGTGGCCCGAGGGCGTGGTGCTGGTGCCGAAGAAGATCGAGGTCGAGCAGGCCGTGAGCGAGAAGGAGGTCGTCGCGGGCATCCACAAGCTCATCACGTCGCGCAAGGGCGGGCCGACGACCGCGAAGGCGATGACGGCCTACACGAATACCATCCCCGGCACGGAGGAGAGCTACACGATGCTGCCGATTCCCGCGGGCGAATTCCTGATGGGAAGTCCCGCGACCGAGAAGGGCCGCCAAGCCGATGAAGGGCCGTCGCACAAGGTGAAGATTTCGCCGTTCTGGATGGGCAGGTGCGAGGTCACGTGGAACGAGTTCGAGCTGTTCATGTATCTGGACGAGGAGCGCAAGTTCAAGGACCGGATCAAGACGGACCCGAAGGTGGACCGCGTCTCGGACGTGGTCGCGCGGCCGACCAAGCCGTATGTGGAGATGAGCTTCGGCATGGGCAAGGACGGCTTCCCGGCGATCAGCATGACGCAGCACGCGGCGAGCAAGTATTGCCAGTGGCTGAGCGCAAAGACGGGGCACTTCTACCGGCTGCCGACGGAGGCGGAGTGGGAATATGCCTGCCGCGCCGGGACGAAGACGGCGTTCAATTGGGGAGACGACACGGCGGCGGCGAAGGACTTCGCGTGGTTCTCGAACAACAGCGAGTTCAAGTATCAGAAGGTCGGCCGGAAGAAACCCAACCCGTGGGGCTTGCACGACATGCACGGCAACGTCGCCGAGTGGGTGCTCGACCAGCACGCGGCGGATTACAAGGGCGTGATGACGTCACTTCAGGACCCTTGGGCGAAACCGACCGCGCCCTACGGGCAGGTCGCGCGCGGCGGTTCGTGGGATGACGACGCCGAAAAACTGCGGAGCGCGGCGCGGCGCTTCTCGGACAAGTCGTGGAAGCAGCAGGACCCGCAGTTGCCCAAGAGCATCTGGTATCTCACGGACGCGCAGTTCCTCGGATTCCGCATCGTGCGCCCGCTGAAAGTGCCGGCCGCCGCGGAGATGCAGCGGTTTTGGAACAACGGATTCGAGCGCGAGTAGCCGGCACCGGCACCGGGGTCAGCGCGGCGCGAGTGCGTCGATTGACAGAATGCGTTTGTCCGCGGCTTCAATCCTCCAGAACAGCCCGCTTTCGCTGCGGTTCAGCGCCTTGAAGTGCCGCGGCGCCGTTCGCTTTTGCAGTTCGAGGTCCTCCACACCACCGGCGCGACACGTGATGAGGCGGGCGTAGCCCTTGTAGAACCGGCAACCGGCGAGCACCCTCGCGCAGCCGGACGCGGGAAGTCCCGGCGTGGTTTCGCGGACGCCCGTGCGCTCAAGGACGAGAAAGCTGTAAGGCAGGCTCCGCAGGTCGATCCCCGCCTGCTGGCCGAATCGCACCCAGCCGCCGTGGGCGAGGACGCCCTTGGGCACGGGCGCCCGGAAGTGGCACCAGTGCGGTTCGTTCTCGGGCGCGAGCATTCCGCACGCGGACTGATGCGGGCACGGGGCGACCACCGTGAAGTCGTTCCGCAGTTCGTCGCGCATCGCGGACAAATCGCGGCTCTCCGCGCGGGAACCGGGCTCGACCCAGAGAACCGCACCCGCGCGGCGGGCGAGGTCGAGCAGTCTTGAGCGCGAGGGCGGGTCGAGTTCGTTGAGCACGTGGCTGATTACGAGCAAGCCGATGGAGTTCCCCGAGGTCGCCGGGTCGCTCCGCAAGGCGCAAACCTCCGCGTCGGGCAAAAGCTCCCGTGTGCGGCGGACCGCGAACTCCAGCGCGAGCGGCGACCGGTCGAACAGGTCGGCACGCTTGAACAGTCCCGGGCCAAGCCACTCGATGACCCGCCGCGCCGCGACCCCGCTCCCGCAGCCCCAGTCGAGAATCTCGCCACTCGGTGGAGTCCAGCCGCGCGCGGCAAGTTCGGCGAGGACGGCGTCCCACTTCCAGCCGATGCGCTGCGCGAAGGTGAAGTCGTAGTTCGCAACGTCGGAGATCGAGGTCCACCCGCGCCCGTTCGGGGAACCGGGTGAGAGAAATCCCCCGCGCATCCGGTCCAGCGCGGACCAGTCGAGGGTTTCCCATGAAACATCGTGCGGCATCGCTGGGATCGCAGCGCACCGCGCTCTCGCAGCGGCGGCGGCGCGGTGATACACCTTCCGCCGATGAAACTGAAGCACGGGCTTCATCTGGCCTACTGCACGAACATCCACCGCGGCGAATCTTGGGCGCAGACGTTTGAATCGCTGCAGACCCACACGCTCGCCGTGCGCGACCGCGTCGGCGCGGGGCGGGCTTACGCCATCGGCCTTCGGCTCGGCGCCGACGCGGCGCGGGAATTGTCGGACCGCGCGACGCTGCTGGGTTTCCGAAGGTGGCTCGACACGGAGAACTGCTACGTGTTCACGATCAACGGATTTCCCTACGGCCGCTTCCACGGGACGCGCGTGAAGGAGCAGGTTTACGCGCCGGACTGGACCACGCGCGAGCGGCTCGATTACACAAACCTCCTCTTCGACCTGCTCGGCGAAATCGCGCCCGGTGGCGTTGAAGGAAGCGTCAGCACCGTGCCGGTGTCGTTCAAGGAGTTCATGCGCGCCGCATCGCAGGAAACCGCGGCGCGCGGCCACTTGTGGTCGTGCATCGAGCACATCGAGCGCGTCTCCAAGCGCTGCGGACGCGCGCTCCATCTTGGCCTCGAACCCGAGCCGCTGTGCCATCTCGAAACCTCGGCCGAGACGGCGGATTTCTTCGACCGCCTGCGGGCCGACCGGCCGGGCGATGCGCGGCTCGATGCGTTCCTCGGGGTGAACTACGACTGCTGTCACCTCGCCGTCGAATTCGAGGATGCGGCCGCTGCGCTCGGGCGGCTTCGCAGCCACGGCATCAAGATCAGCAAGCTGCACTTGAGCAACGCGCTGCGGGTGCGGCCAACCACCGGGGCGCGGGACGCGCTTCGAGACTTCGCCGACGATGTTTACTTTCATCAAGTCATCGCGCGCGACGCCGCCGGCCGCCTGACCCGACACCGCGACCTGGATGTGGCCCTCGCCTCACCCTGCTCCCCTCCGACCTCTGCCCCCGACGAGTGGCGGATTCACTTTCACATCCCGCTGCACGCGCCGCCCACGGAGCGGTTCGGCACCACCGCCGACCACGTGCAGGGCGTCCTCGACGCGCTCGCGGGCGACCCCGCGCTGTGTTCGCATCTGGAAATGGAGACTTACACGTGGGAAGTCATGCCCGCCGAACTCAAGAAGCGCGACGTGGTGGATCAACTCGCCGGCGAATACGAGTGGACCCTGCGCGAACTCGGGCGGCGCGGGCTCGCATGACGCGGCCGGACTGGATCGACAGCATGCACGCCATGGAGATCATCGCCCATCGCGGCGCTTCGCACGAGGCGCCCGAGAACACGCCCGGCGCGTTCAAACTTGCGTGGGAACAGGGCGCCGACGCGGCGGAATGCGATGTGCACCTCAGCCGCGACGGACAGGTGATGGTGATTCACGATGCGACGACCGGGCGCACGACCGGTCGTCGCGGCGTTGTCGCCGGGCGAACCGCAGCCGGGTTGGCGCGCCTCGATGCCGGTTCGTGGAAAGCCCGGCGCTGGCGCGGCGAATGCATCCCGACGCTCGCGCAGGTGCTCGATACCGTGCCCGCCGGGAAACGGCTGTTCATCGAGATCAAGTCCGGCCCCGAGACCGTTGCGCCGCTCGTCCCGGTTGTTCGTCACTCGCCGCTGGGAACGCGGGGCGCGGTGATCATCGGCTTCGACCTCCGGGTGATGGCGCTTGCGAAGCGCACCATGCCGCGTGTCCCGGTCTATTGGGGCTTGGAGAGCATCCCCGCCGGGGTTGGCCGCCGGGCGTGGCCGCTCACGACGAAGGAGATCATCCGACTCGCCCGCGCCGCGAGATTGGATGGCGTGGACGTCGATTCACGGGGGCCCATCGATGGCCGTTTCGTTCGCGAACTTCGCGGAGCAGGATTGGAGGTGTTCGTTTGGACGGTGAACAGCGCCCGCGTCGCCCGCCGCCTCGCCCGGGCTGGGGTTGCCGGGATCACGACCGATCGCCCCGGGTGGCTTCGCAAGGCCCTCCGCGATTGAAACAGAAAGGCCCGCGGCGCAAGCCGCGGGCCTGTGAAAGGTGAAGCAGAAGTTACTTCTTGGCCGGGGGGACGGACGCGGAGTAACCCGCTGCCTTGACCGCCGCGATGAGCTTCTCGGCGGTGACGTTCTTGGACTTGTCAACCGTGACAGACGCCGAGTTCGGCATCTTCACATCGGCCTTCGTGACTCCAGCGACCTTGGAAAGTGCAGACTGCACCTTCTTGAGGCAGTTGACCCCTCAGGTCATGCCCTTGACTTCAAGGGCGATGGTGGCGGTTTCGACTTTCTTGTCCGCCTGTCCGGCGGCCGGCTTGTCCTGCGCGGTCACGGGAGTCGCCACGAGGGCAAACGCCGCCGCGAGCGCGAGGGTGTATTGGGTGATGCTCATAGAGTTGTTTGTTGGTTACTACGGTTGACGGCGCGGAAACTAACGTGGCTTCGACGGGCCGCAAGCAAAAAATGTTCAGTTTCTGGCATCCCGTGGCAGGGCACCCGGAGTCCACGCCCGGGCGGCCCGTCTTGACGCTTGGCGGGCCGTGGGTTGCGTGGGAGTGTCACCCGCGACCATGCGTGGATTGGCACTACTCACCTGTCTCTGGCTCGTGCTCCGGGCGTGCGACGCGTTCGCTCATCGACCGGGCGAAAGCTACCTGAACCTCCGGCTCGACGACGACCGTGTGTCCGGCCAGCTCGACCTGTCCTTGCGCGACCTGGAGGCGACCATCGGACTCGACACGGACCGGGACGGGGCGGTGACTTGGGCGGAACTTCAAAGCCGCGAACGCGCGATCGGGGCTTATGCGCTTTCCCGGCTCAAGCTGCGCGTCAATGGCATCGAGTTGTCGTGCGTCATCACCAATCATCAGGTGGCGCAGTTTCCCGACGGCATCTACGCGGTGGTCGCCTTCGAGGCGCAGGGGTTCCGCCGGCCGCGCGAACTCGACCTCGAATACCGGATGTTCTTCGACCGGTTGCCGCTCCATCGCGGACTCGTCAACATCGCGTGGGGCGAGCGCGAACTGGTCAGCATCGCGAGTCCGGCCAACTCCCGCCAGCACTTCGACCTCGCGGACGCGGGGCTGGCGCGCGAGTTCCTCGACTTCGGACGCGAAGGCGTGTGGCACATCTGGCTGGGGTTTGACCACGTGCTGTTTCTCGTGGCGCTGCTGCTCCCGAGCGTGCTCCGGCGCGAGGGCCGCGCGTGGCGCTCCGTGACGGAGTTCAAGCCCGCCTTCTGGAACGTGGTGAGGATTGTCACTGCGTTCACCATCGCGCATTCCATCACGCTCACCCTTGCCGCGCTCGACGTGGTGCGGCCCCCGTCGCGCTTGGTGGAGTCGCTCATCGCCGCGTCGGTCATCCTTGCCGCCGTCAACAATCTCAAGCCCATGGTCAGCGAGCGCGCGTGGCTGGTGGCGTTCGGCTTCGGCCTGGTGCACGGCTTCGGTTTCGCCAATGTGCTGGGTGACTTCGGCCTCAAGTCCGGCGCGCTCCTCGTTCCCCTGTCAGGGTTCAACCTCGGCGTGGAAGCCGGCCAGCTTGCCATCGTCGGCCTGTTCGTCCCCGTCGCGTTCTTGCTGCGCGGCTCGTGGTTTTATCAAGGGCTCGTCGTGCGGGCTGGCTCGGCGTGTGTCGCGGTGATCGCAGCGCTCTGGCTTGTGCAGCGGATCCTCGACGTGCCGTTCATGCCCTTCTGACCGCGGGTTGCGGGTCACGTCGCAGGGCCGGCCGACGGGCGCCCGTCCGCCGTGCTGCGGATTTCACCGGTCTTGAGCCGGGTCGTGAGCTTCTGTCCGGCGCGCACTTCGCTGGCATCGCGCAACGCGCGGCCGGTCGAGGCATCCATCGTGATCGAGTAACCGCGCGCAAGCACGTGCCCGGGCGCGAGCAGGCGAAGCCGGGCTTCGGCGGAGGACTGCCGTTCCCGCGCCCGTTCGAGCCCGCGTCGCGCCAGGTCGTCGAGACGCCGCGCCCATTCCGCGACACGCTGGCGGCGCTGTGCGACGGCCCCGCGCGGACGCATCCGCGTCAAGCGTCCGTTCATCTCGCGGACCGCCCCGTGCCCCTGCTCGCGACGCTGGCGCGCAGTCCGGCCAAGGGCGAGAACCGCATCGTCGAGCCGCTGCAAGCCCTCATGCACGCGCCGTCTCGGATGCGCCAACCCAAGCCGGTGCGCCAGTTCATCGAGGTCCTCGCGCGCGTCCCCGGTGGCGCGCCGGGCGAGTCGGCCGAGTTCCGCGGCTGCGCCCGCGACAAATTCCCGGCTCGCGAACGCGCCTTCCGTGATCAGCTCCGCCGCCGCGCTCGGCGTCGCCGCCCGCAGGTCAGCGACGAAGTCCGCGATGGTGAAATCGACCTCGTGCCCGATCGCGGACACGACCGGCACCGCTGATTCCGCGATGGCGCGCGCGACGACTTCCTCGTTGAACGCCCACAGATCCTCGATCGACCCGCCGCCACGGGTCACGAGGATGAGGTCGAGGCGCGGCGTCTGCGATCCTGCGCCAGCCGCCCACTCGCTCAACAACCGAACCGCCGCAGCGACTTCTCCTCCCGCGCCGTCGCCTTGCACCCGGCAAGGCGCGAGGATGATTTCGAGCCCCGGCTGCCGGCGGCCGATCACATGGAGCACATCGCGGATGGCCGCACCCGTCGGCGACGTGACGAGCCCGATGCGCTGGGGGAATCGCGGGATGGGCCGCTTGCGTTCCTGCGCGAAGAGCCCCTCGGCGGCGAGCTTCGCCTTCAACCGCTCGAACGCCTGTTGCAGCGCGCCGACGCCCTGCAACTCAACCGCGCGCACGATGAGCTGATACTGTCCGCGCGCCTCATACACGGACACTTCGCCGCGCAGCACCACCTTCGCGCCGTCGCGCAACAAGCCGCGTTGCGCGGTGGCCCCACCGCGGAAGAGCACGCAGGCAAGCTGCGCGGCGGCGTCCTTGAGCGTGAAGTAGCAGTGCCCGGAGGCCTGCGCGCGGAAGCTGGTGACCTCGCCGGACACCGCGACGCGCCCGACCTGTTTCTCAAGCAAGTGCTTGATCTGGCCGGTGAGTTCGGAGACGGACAACACCGTGCGCGCCTGTTCCTGCGGGAACAGTTCGCCGAAGTCCCATTGCGATTGGGCGGGCTTGGGCATGGGAGCAGTCGTTCATCCGCCGCACGCGGCCGGCAGCGGTTCGGACACGCGCTCGATGCGCACCGCCTTGCCGGTCTGCTCGTCCACCTCGATCAGCGCGCCTTGAAGCAGCACGCGGCCTTTCGCGACGGCGAGGCGCTGCGGTTGATTCGTGAGGAACCGGAACAGCACCGGCTCGATCTCACGTCCGAGCACGCTCTCGTGCGCGCCCGTGAAACCCGCATCGCACAGGAACGCCGTGCCGCCGGCGAAAATCTGCTCGTCCGCCGTCTGCACGTGCGTGTGCGTGCCCACGACCGCGCTCACCTGCCCGTCGAGCATGCGCGCGAACGCAATCTTCTCGCTCGTGGCCTCGGCATGGAAATCGACGAGGATCACCGGGGTGATTTCGCGCAACCGCTCCAGCTCGGGCTTCACGCGGCGGAACGGATTGTCCAGGTCCGGCATGAACACCCGGCCCTGCAAATTCATCACCCCGACCGGCGCGCAGCCGTTGGACTGGAAGACCGTGCTCCCCTGCCCCGGGGTGCCCGCCGGATAATTGAGCGGCCGGATGAACCGCGGCTCGTGCACCAGCAATTGCGAAACGTCCTTTTGATCCCAAAGATGATCGCCCGACGTGATGATATCCACACCCCCCGAGAAGATCTCCGCCGCCGTCTCCGGCGTGATGCCGGAGCCGCCCGCGGAGTTCTCGCCGTTCGCGATGACGCAATGGACGCTGTGCCTGCGGCGCAAGCCGGGCACAATCGCCGCGACGGCCTTCCGCCCGGGTTCTCCGACGATGTCGCCGAGAAAGAGGAGCTTCACGCGCGGGCAGCGTAGTCAGCCGCCCCGGGGCTGGGTAGCGAATTTGTCGCGTGCGCCGCGCCTTTGCGCTTGCCGGTGCGGGTGAGTTCGGGCAACCAAGTGCCATGACGTCCCCGCGCTTCGGCTGGCTCTGCGTCCTGTGTTTCGCATCGGCCGTTGCAGGCGCGCGCCCGGCCGCCGGCACGGCCGCCTCGCCCGACTTCGCCGCGGCTCGCGAGGAAATGGTCCGCATTCTCACGGGCTTCATCAAAGTGGACACGAGCAATCCGCCGGGCAACGAAACCAAGGGCGCGGAGTATCTGAAGGCCTTCCTCGACCGCGAGGGCCTTGCGTCTGAAATCCTCGAATTGGAAAAAGGCCGCGGCAGCCTCGTCGCCCGGCTCAAGGGCAACGGGAAGAAGAAGCCGCTCCTGCTCATGGGCCACACGGACGTCGTGGGCGTCGAGCGCGACAAGTGGACCGTCGAGCCCTTCGCCGGACTCATCAAGGACGGTTTCGTCTACGGCCGCGGCGCGTCGGATGACAAGGGCATGACCAGCGCTTGCCTCGAAATCTTCCTGCTGCTCCACCGGCTCAAGGTCCCGCTCGACCGCGACGTGATCTTCCTCGCCGAGGCGGGCGAGGAGGGCACGACGCACGTCGGCATTGATTTCCTCGTGGCGAAGCACTGGGACAAGATTGCGTGCGAGTTCGCGCTGAACGAAGGCGGCCGCATCTACGAATCGAAAGGCAGAGTGCAATACGTCGGTGTGGCCACCGCGGAGAAAGTGCCCCGGCCGATCCTCATCGCCGTGAAGGGCTCGAGCGGCCACGGGTCGCGCCCGCGCCCGGACAACGCCATCACCCACCTCGCGATGGCCGTCGCGAAGATCGGCACGTGGCAGCCGCCGATGCGCCTCAACAGCACCACGCGCACGTTCTTCGAGCGACTCGCGGCCATCAGCGAGCCGGCCGATGCGTTCCTGTTCACGCATCTCGAGGATCCCGTGCTCGGCCCGATCGTGCAGGAGAAGCTCCGCCTCACGCAGCACGGCTACAACGCCATGCTCCGCACCACGCTCACTCCCACGATCATGAAGGGCGGCTTCCGCATCAATGTCATCCCCGGCGACGCGCTGGCGATGGTGGACTGCCGCGCGTTGCCGGACGAGGACATGGACACGTTCATCGGACAACTGCGCAAGCTCATTGACGATCCGCAGATCGAGGTCCTCCCGCCCGAGCGCGGCCGGCCCGCCACGGAGCCGTCGCGGCACGACACGGCGATGTTCGCCGCGATCGAACGCGCGCAGCGGAAGCACTTCGCCGGCGCGGTCACGATCCCGATGATGCTCACGGGCGCCACCGACTCGGCGCAGCTCCGCGCGAAGGGCGTGCAGGCCTACGGACTCGGCAGCGTGAGCACCGACGAGGAGTCCACGCGCGTCCACGGCAACGACGAGCGCATCAGCATCGCGGGGCTCGGCAGGTTTCTCGAGTTCCTGTGGACCGCGGTCACGGACGTGGCTGCGGCGAAGTAGCGGTCTTATCCCTTGCGCGCGCAAAGGATGAGCGACCCGCTGATGGCGCGCACGAACGGCACCTTTTCGAGGAACTCGCCGATGATGGGCCGCGCCGGGGACGGTTCCAACGCAAAGCCGGGCCGCGCCATTTCGCCGTTTGCCGTTTGACCCTCGGCGGCGTTCTGCTTCAATGCGCGCCCGCGTCCGGCCGGGATGCGGCTGGCGCCCGCCTGCCGACCGGCCCGCCGCGGACCACCATGTTGAAGGCCGGCATCGTCGGCTTGCCCAATGTCGGCAAGTCCACCCTGTTCAACGCCGTCACCCGCTCGCGCAAGGCGGAGGCCGCGAACTATCCCTTCTGCACCATCGAGCCCAACGTCGGCATCGTCACCGTGCCGGACCCGCGCCTCGAGCCGCTCTCGAAGGTTGCGAAGACCAGCGTCATCGTTCCCGCCGCGATCGAGTTCGTGGACATCGCGGGGCTCGTCAAGGGCGCGTCCGAGGGCGAGGGGCTCGGCAACAAGTTCCTCACGCACATCCGCGAGGTGGACGCCCTTGTCCAGGTCGTGCGGTGCTTCGAGGACGCCGACATCCACCACGTGACCGGCGCGATCGACCCGGTGCGCGACATCGAGATCATCACGACCGAGCTCGTGCTCGCCGATTTGGAGACCGTGACCAAACGCCGCGAGAAGATCGCGCGCGATGTGAAGCGCGGCGACAAGGCCGCCGCCGCCGAGGACGCGGTGCTCGCGAAAATCGAGCCGCACTTGAATGCCGGCCGGCCCGCGAACCTGCTCGAACTTCCGCCCGAGGAGAAGCGCATCGCCGCGGGCGTCTTCCTGCTCAGCGCCAAGCCCGTGATTTACGCCGCCAATGTGAAGGAATCCGAGCTTGCATCCGCCGACACCCATCCGCATGTCGCGAAAGTGCGCGACTACGCGCGGACGCACCACGACTGCGAAACGGTCGTGATCAGCGCGCAAATCGAGAGCGACCTTGCCGAGCTGCCGCCCGACGAGGCGCGCGCCTACCTCGCCGAGCTCGGCGTGGCGGAGAGCGGCGTGGGACAGCTCATCCACTCCACGTATCACCTGCTTGGGTTGCGCACGTATCTCACCGCCGGCGAGAAGGAAGTCCGCGCGTGGACCATTCACGCCGGCGACACGGCTCCGAAGGCCGCGGGCGTGATACACAGCGACTTCGAGCGCGGCTTCATCAAGGCCGAAACCGTGGCCTACGACGACTTGCTGAAGTGCGGCTCCATCGCCGCCGCGCGCGAGAAGGGCCTGTATCGGATGGAAGGCAAGGACTACGTGGTGCAGGACGGCGACGTGATCCTGTTCAAGTTCAACGTGTGAGCCGAACCGGACCGTGCCCCACTCACTCCTGACGATCCAGCGCACCGCGGGCGCATCTGAGTTTGTTGCAACCACGCGGGAGCACGCGGCTCGTGCCGGGGAACGCAGCAGCTTGGATGCAAGCTCACACCCCTCACCCGGCCTTCGGCCACCCTCTCCCCTCGTCGGACGAGGGGAGAGGGTCGGGGTGAGGGGTGCAATAATGTGACATGCGCCAGACCGCCGCACGCCGCTCGGTTCCGGCTTGCCGCGAGGCGGTCGATCCGGTAGCAAGAACCGTCCTCGCCAGAGCACTCACACGAACCAACCACGCACTCCACGCGAAGCCCTGCTGCTGCCTGCCGCTTGATCATTCTCGCATCCGTCCTGCCCCACGATTGAGATCATTTCGGCTTCAACGCGTGCGCCCGCGCCCGCGCCATCGCCGCCTACGAACCGCTTGCTGATGCCGCTGCCACCATTGTGAGCACGGCCGCAACCGCGTCCGGGGATTCGCCTCGATCGGCGGATGAAAAAGCTTGCCGCACCCCTGCAATCCGGCGAAAGAACCCTTGATGGCCGTGCCCGCCGCGGTCATGCATCACGGCACCCGGCCCGCACCCGCGGCCGGGAACCCGCCCGGAATTTCGGCTGGAGAGATGGCTGAGTGGTTTAAGGCGCACGCCTGGAAAGCGTGAGTGGGCTAATACCTCACCGTGGGTTCGAATCCCTCTCTCTCCGCCACCTTCACTGCGGGGCGGCCTCAGGATGTCTCCGCTGAAATGTTCCACCCGTGGCCCGCCGGCCTTTCGGCTCTACCCGTGTTCGCCGGCGAGGACGTCCGCGGGCTTGAGCGCGAGATCGAAGGGCTCAAGCGGCATCGTCTGGTCGTGGTCGAGGAAAGTCTCGCAAACGCGGAAGAACTCCGGGGAGGTTGTCACGCGCCGGATTTGGTGGAGGAATTCGCCGGACGGCTCGACGCCGAGGCCGAGGAAGTTCATGTGGCGCTTGAGGTGCGTGACGTGGCCGAAGTCGGTCGAGCCCGCGATGAAGGTGGCCTCGTGCAACTCGCGCACGTAGCCGAGCACGTCCCGGCCGCGTGGCACGAACACGGGTTCGCCACGCAGGTGCTCACGCACCTGCCGGAACAGCCACGGGTTGCGGATGGCGCCGCGGCCGATCATCAACCCGCGCGCGCCGGTGTCGCGCAAGACGGCTTCGGCCTTCGCGGCCGAGTGGACGTTTCCGTTCGCGAGCACGGCACAGGGCATGGCATCCACTGCGCGCGCGATGTAGTCGTAGTGGACTTCGCTCCGATACATCTCGCGCACCGTGCGCGCGTGGACGGTGAGCAGGTCGAGCGAGTGCCTCGCGAAGATGGGCAGCAGTTCGTCGAACACGCGCGGGTCGTCGAAGCCGATGCGCGTCTTGACGGAGAACTTCACGGCGACCGCGTCGCGCAGCGCGCCGAGGATCGCGTCAACGCGCGCGGGTTCGCGAAGCAGGCCGCCGCCCGCGCACTTCTTGTAAACCACGGGCGCCGGGCAGCCGAGGTTCAGGTCGATGCCGGCGACGGCGTATTGCTGCAACTCGCGCGCGGTGCGGACAAGCCCGGGGATGTCATTGCCAATCATCTGCGCGACGACGGGTTTGCCGGTGGTGTTCTCGGTGATCGAGCGGAGGATGGGTTTCTCCAGCGACGACGTGGGATGCACACGGAAATACTCGGTGAAGAACACATCGGGCCCGCCGCGGCGCGCGAGGACGCGCATGAAGGCGAGGTCGGTCACATCCTGCATCGGCGCGAGGGCGAGCACGGGCTCCGGCGCGACAAGCAGGGTTTCAAATGAATCGGCGGCGGACATCGGGCGCAAAGCGCGCCGCAGAGTATGCGCGAGCCATGCGGGCGCGCCAGCTCCCGGTTTCGCCGTGCAAACCGTTCCGTGCCGAAGCTGCGCGAGCCGGTGGGGCGCGGGCACTTCGCAGGAAACAACCCCGGCACGCCAAGCTTCGAGGAGGCGCTGTATCGCGGGGCTGGCGCGCGGCCCGGGACGTGGAGAGGCCGCAGCCTCGATTCGCCCGGCCTCGTCAACCTCCTCTTCAACACCGGGCAACAACTGGAGGCCGGACTCGGCGTCTCGGTGACGCTCGCCGCTGACGGCGGCGGCGGCGACGGGCCGGCGCACCTCTGGTCAATCCGTGGTGTCGCGCTGGCCGGCCGCAGTGTCCGCAGCGGGCGCCGCCGCGCCAATCAACACCACGAATTCACCCTTCAGCTTGCGCGCCCTCGTGACGGCGAGCAGGTGCGCGGGCGTCCCGCGCAGAAACTCCTCGAACTTCTTGGTCACCTCGCGGGCGATGACGACCTGCCTCGCGGCGAACAACTCCGCGAGTTCGCCGAGCAATCTCTCCATCCGGAACGGCGACTCGTAAAGCACGACGGTGCCGGCGACTTCGCGGAGCGATTCGAGCCGCTTGCGGCGCTGACCCGACTTGTGCGGCAGGAAGCCCACGAAATGGAACTCGTCCGTCGGAAGTCCGCTCGCCGTGAGTGCGGCGACCAGCGCGCACGGGCCGGGAACGGATTCCACGCGCAAGCCCGCGTCGAGAACGCGCCGCACGAGGCGCTCACCGGGATCGCTGATGCCCGGCGTGCCCGCGTCCGTGACGACCGCAACCTTTTCGCCGCGTTGCAACCGCTCGACAAGTTCCACGCCTCGCCGCGCCTCGTTGAACTGGAAGCAGCTCACCACCGGCTTGTGGATCCCGAAGTGGCGCAACAACTGGCCCGTCCTCCGCGTGTCCTCCGCCGCGACGAGGTCGCACTCGCGCAGGGTGCGAAGCGCGCGCAGCGTGATGTCCTCCAGGTTGCCGATGGGAGTCGCGACGAGATACAGCGTGCCGCCTGAAAGCGGTGGAAGCGAAGGTGGCTCGGGGGTCGTCATGCGAAACGCCGCGGCTGAAGTCCGCGCGGAGGACTGGGTCACGGCGACGGCTTGCCGTCCTTGCCCGGCGCTAGTGCTGGCTTGTCCGCCGGGAGCTTGAGCGTTCCCGCGGGACCATCGCCCTCGGACAGCGCCTTGAGGAAGGCGACAAGGCTCTGAACCTCCTCCGCGTTCAAGCCGAGTGGCTTCACCGCGGCATCAAGATTCGGGTTCGCCCTTCCGCCGCGGTTGTAAAACTCCACGACCTCTTCAAGCGTCGCGATGCTGCCGTCATGCATGAAGGGCGCCGTCCACGCCACGCCGCGCAGGGACGGCGTCTTGAACTTGCCGCGGTCGGCTCCGAGTCCCGTGACGGCCGAGCGGCCGGGATCCGCAGGCTCTCGACCGGCGCTCACGCCGGTGTTGTGGAATTGTTCGTCGGTGAAATTCGCCCCCGAATGACAGCGCCAGCAGCCGCCCTTGCTCTCCCACACCCAGAACCCGTGCCGCTCCTGCTCGCTGACCTGCGCCACGTCTCCCGCGCGAAACGCGTCAATGCGGCTGCCGCCGATGACAAGCGTCCGTTGAAACGCAGCGAGGGCTTTCGCTAAGTTCGCCGCATCCGGTTCCCCGCCGAACGCCCTCGTGAAACTCGCGGCATACGCGCCATCCGCGCGCAGACGTTTCACCACCTCGGCGACGGTGTTGCCCATTTCGAGCGCGTCCTCGATGGGCTTGAGCGCTTGAGATTCGAGCGTCGCCTCGCGTCCGTCCCAAAAGAGGCTCTTCGCGTAGGCGCGGTTGAGCAACGACGGCGCGTTGCGCCGGCCCCTCCTGCCCTCGATCCCGATGGCGACCGGATCGGCACTCGCGAACCCGCGCGCCGGGTCGTGACAACTCGCGCACGCAACCGTCCGGTCCCGCGAGAGCATCGGGTCAAAAAAGAGCTTCCGGCCGAGTTGCACGCGGTCGAGTTCCATCGGGTTGTCCGCGGGGACAGGACGTGGTGCATCGAGGCCGCGGGGAATCTTCTCGCGTTCCATCACCGCCGGAAGCGAGTCCCTCGGAAGCGGCGGTGACGCAGGAGTCGCGTCGCGGGCACGCGACAGCAGGACAGCGGCTCCAAGACTCGCGACGAGCGCGAGAGCGAGTGAGCCCGAGGCGTGGTGCCGGCGGAGGGGGTCGAACCCACACATCCTTGCGGATACCAGATTTTGAGTCTGGCGCGTCTGCCAATTCCGCCACGCCGGCATTTTCACTTTCAACAACTCACTTCCAACATCCGGCTCACGGCTGCATTTGCAGGACTGTTTGCTACGGTCTCGGGCCCTGAAACCCTCGAGCAACTGCGAGCACATCCACCCGTCGCCGTCGCCATCAATACACCGGAGCGCCCCGCAGCCGCAAGCATCCGTCTGCTAACGACCGGACGTGGGACCCAAAACGCTCTGCACGCAAGCGCGGACCAGGCCGCTCAATGCCGGCAAGCCGCCTCCGCGCAAGCGGCTCAGCCGCGAGTCAGTTCTTCGGAATCTCGTTCAACGTGTAGTAGGCCCGGTCGTGGAGCAGCGGCTCGCCGTCGCGAGATTTCAGCGCGGGGAGGTGGAAGTCGTGGACGTGCCCTTGCACGAGGCCGCGCACGCGGAGGCGCA